>JALZHR010000585.1 GCA_030860665.1 Acidobacteriota bacterium | reverse complement strand
CCCGGCGTCCTTTGCGTTAAAAATTTACTTTAAACGCAAAGGACGCCGGGTTTTTGGCAGGAAAGGCGGAGATATTTCGATTTTCCGCGCCGGATTCGTCATTCGCGCAAAAAATTACTGAAATCCGCGCCCTGTTTCGACTTTATTAGTCACAAGAATTTAAAAAGATTAAGCGAGGGATTTTCGTATGAAGGAACGCGTCAGAGCCTCTTTGATACTGGTTTATAAACTGCTCGATTTGGCTGCGCTGGCGATCGCGCTGTGGCTGGCTTTTTATCGCGGCGGACCGGAAGGCGTCGATTACATTCTGCAAGCCGTCCGGCATCCGACCGTCGAGAGCGCGATTTTCTTTCTCGGCGTTTTCACGAGCTGGGCGATAGTCTTATCGTCCTTCTGGCTGTATCGCTCGAAGCGTCTGGCAAGCTGGGAAGACGAGTTTTTCGACGTTTTGCGGGCGGTCGCTTTCTGTACGCTGATTGTGGCGACGCTGATTCTGCTGGCGGAATGGCAGATTTTCCCGAAAAGATTTCTGCTGATTTTCTCGGCGACCTCTTTCGGGCTGCTGTTTTTCCTGCGGCTTTTAAAACGCAGTCTTTTAAAACAGTTTCGCCTGCACGGTCGCAATTTGCGCCGCGTCGTCGTCATCGGCGCGGGACAGCGCGGGCAGAAGATTGTCAAATTGATTAAGGAAAACCCTGAAATCGGCTATCACTTCGTCGGCTTTGTCGATGAAATAGAAGCGCCCGAAGTTATCGGAAATCTCGACCAAATCTCGAAGGTTTTAGCCGAAAACGTCATCGACGAGGTGATAATCTGCCTGCCGATTAAAACCTTCTACGAGCAGATGGAATCGGTCGCGATGGCGGCGGAAGAACAGGGCATCACGGTTCGCATTTACTCGGATTTGTTCAACCTGCGGCTGGCGCGCGCGGTCGCCGGAGAAATCGGCGAAGCTCCGATTCTGTCGCTTTACGCGACGCGGCAGAGCGATTTGCAGATGCTGGTTAAAAACGTGATTGATTTTATGGGCGCGCTCGTTCTGCTCGTCTTGTTCTCGCCGCTGCTCTTGCTTATCGCGCTGCTCATCAAGCTGACGTCGCCAGGTCCGGTATTTTTCATCCAGCCGCGCATCGGCTACAATAAGCGACCGTTTAAAATGTTCAAGTTTCGGACGATGGTCGCCGACGCCGACGTGAAGCAAAAAGAGCTTGAAGCCTTAAACGAAGCCGACGGTCCGGTTTTCAAAATCAAAAACGACCCGCGCGTGACGATGGTCGGAAAATGGCTGCGCCGGACGAGCCTCGACGAGCTGCCGCAGCTTATCAACGTTCTGCTCGGCGATTTGTCGCTGGTCGGACCGCGCCCTTTGCCCGAGCGCGATTTTCAGAAATTCAACAAGCTCTGGTTTAACCGCCGCTTCAGCGTCAAGCCCGGAATCACCTGCGTCTGGCAGATTTCCGGCAGAAGCGAGACGAGTTTTGACAAATGGATTCTGCAAGACCTCGAATATATCGACAAATGGTCGTTGCTGCTCGATTTTAAAATCCTGTTCAAGACGATTCCGGCGGTCGTCCGCGGCACGGGCGCGATGTAATAGAAAATAAACGAGATGCAGATGCGCGAATTCAGAAAAAAAACGGCTTTTTCCGCCGGAGCTATGCTTCCCGGCGCGGCAATCGTCGGCGTGATGCTGCTGCTGGCGTGCCTGCTCGGCGCGGCGGTCGTCGGCGTCGGCGCGGGTTCGTCCGGTCAGACGTTGGCAGTCGGCGCGCTGGCTTTGGTCGCCGTCGGCGGCGCTGCCTGTTTCGTTCTGGAATTGCCTTTGATAACGGCGGTTCGCTTCGCCTTTATCGCCTCGTTTTTTTTCAAGGCGGATTTGAATTTTTATAAAATCGACGAAATCGAAGACCCTTCCGGCTTCAACCTCTCGCTGACGCTCGTCACCGCGCTGATTTTATTCGTTTACGACCAATTTGCGGAAGACGGCGGCAGGGAAAAATTGTTTCCGACGGCGTTCACCGTTTTGCTGGCGGCTTTGTTCATCTGCGCGCTGGCTTCGGTTCTCTACGGCGGCGCGGGGCTGCTCGGGTGGTTTTCGCTGTGGTCGTTTACGACCTCGATTCTGGTTGCCGCCGCGCTCGCTTCGCACTTCAGCCGCCGCGAGAGATTGATTGAATTAATCGCTGGACTGTCAGCCGGGCTTTTGTTTACGGGCGGCATCGCTTTATCGCAATACGTTCTGGATTTTCCGACCAATCTGGCTTTTTTCGGAACGGGAACGGAAGACGAGCTGCTCGGCACGCAGAGCCAGGCTCTCTCTCGCGTTCCGGCTTTTCTGCGAACGCCGACCGAGATGGCTTGGGTCGTCTCGACGCTGATTCCGCTAGTCGTGGCGCCGCTGGTCTGCCGCGTGAAAAGCCTGCAAACCTGGCAGACGATTCTTTTTCCGGCGGCGGCTTTCGCCGGAATCGTCGCCGTCATTCTTTCGCTGGCGCGCGGCAGCTGGCTGTCGCTGCTGGTCGGCGTTTTTCTGGTCGTTTTGTTCGGCTGGACGAAGCTTTCCGCCGCGGAAAGAAAAACTTATTTCGCGTCAGCCTGCGGCTTTATGATTCTGGTGGCGCTCGCGTTCGCGCCGTTTTCGGGCAGAATTTACGACCGCCTGACCGAAGACGACCAGGGCTCGGCGCTGATTCGCGTGCCTTTGATGGAAAACGCGGCGCGGATGATTGAAGACAACTGGCTGGTCGGCGTCGGCTTGAACGGCTACCGGGCGAATATGACACGCTACGACGAAACCGGAATTTTCGTCTCGCAGGTGTTTCCGAACCCGGTTCACAACGTTTTCGCGCACGTCGCCTCGGAAATCGGCATACCGGGCGCGATAATTTTCTGCCTTTTGATTCTGGTCGCTTTATACGAATGTTTCAGGACGATGAGCGCGCGCGACCGTCTTTTGTTCGCCGTCGCGCTCGGCGCGTGCGCCGGGATTATCGCGTTCGTTATTTCCGCGATGAAAGAACCCGGCTCGCTCGGCTCGGTGCGACCGCCGGTGCGGACTTTGTTTTTTCTGCTCGGAACGGTCGCGGCGATTGGCAGGCTGCGCCGTCAAATGCTTTTTTAGGTTTTTGTAAAACGATTCAACCGATGAACTTAACTGCGATAAATAAAGAGATTTCGCCCGCCGCGGCGGCTGCTGCCGTGGCTGCCGCCGGAGCAGGAAAAGCAATCACGCGGAATCTGCTGTGGATGTCCTGGTCGGGCGCGGTCAGCATCGCCAACAGCCTTCTGGTCTGGGTTTTTATGGCGCGGATGCGCGACGTCGAGGAGCTCGGCAGATTTACGATTGTGATGGGGCTTTATGCACTTTTTTTCGGCGTCTGCTCGCTCGGCTTGACGCCTTATCTGGTCAGCGAAATCAGCCGCCGCATCGCGCGGAAAAACGACGGCGACAGCGACGGCGACGGCGAGAGCGCGGAAAGCGGGGACACGATTTCCGGTTTTATCGGCAGCGCGTCGGTTTTTCTGCTGATTTCGGGCGTCTGCTGCGCCGCTCTGATGGCGGCTTGCGGATTCTTGGCGAGCGAATCATGGTCGGTGCGGCTTTCGACGCTGATTCTGAGTCTCGCCATAATTCCGACGGGGTTAATCGGCGTCGGCGAAGCGACTGCGCTTTCCTTCGGACGAACGCGTTTTATCGCCTATGTCACGACGCTCGAAAATATTCTGCGGACGATAATTCCGCTCGGTTTAATCTGGCTCGGGTTCGATATTTCGGTCATCTGCGTTTCGTTCGTCGCGGTCAGGGTTCTGGCTCTGGCGGTTTATCTTCCGGCTGCCGGGAAATATCTTTCGCGCCTTGCTTTCAGCGCCGACGATTTTTGGCGCATTTTCAAAGTCGCGCCGACGTTTGCCGGGACGATAATTCTGGCTTCGATAAACTGGCAGGCGGTCATCATTCTGCTCGGGCATTTCAGCACCGAGGTCGAATCGGCGAAATACGGCGTCGCTTCGCGGTTTCTCGTGCCGGTCTCGATTTTGATGGCGAGCTACGCCAACGTCATCCAGCCCGCCATCGCTCAATTCACGCGGAAATCGTCGGCAAATTCCGGCTTGTACCTGTCGCGGATGGCGAGCTATCCGCTGATTTTATCGACGGCGGCGGCGATTCTCTCGCCGTTTTTGTCGGAGCGTGTTCTGGTCGGCTTTTTCGGCGAGACTTACGCCGGAGTCGCGCCGACGCTGGACATTCTGGCGCTGAGCGTCGTTCCGTTTTGTCTGGTGATGGTCGTGGCGCGCGCTCTGGTGGCGACCGGCGAGCAGCATATCGACCTGCTCGCCAACGCTCTGGGCGTCGCCGCCTGTTTCGCCGCCGGTCTGCTGCTGATTCCGGAATACGGCGCGAAGGGCGCTGCGCTGGCGCAGTTGTTTTCCTTTGTGCTGATGGCTTTGCTGGAAATCGGTTATTTATCGAAAAAGATTGTCGGCTTTAAAGTCTGGCACGCCGCTTCGCTCTCGACGCTGTGCGTGTCGCTGGCTTACATAATTCTCTGGAAATATTAGCCTTTTCGCGCTCTAAGTAGTTGTGAATGTTTCCCGTAGAAACGAATTAGGGATGAGCGATTACAATTTTCAATCCGAAATAGCCGAGCCGGGCGCTGCTGCCGTAGCCGCCGCCGCGGTTATCCGGCACGACGCGCCGAAAAGCAAAAACGCGGCGCGACGCGAAAAACCGCGTGTTCTGATGGTCGGGATGCACCTGACGAAAACGCGCGGCGGCATCACGACGCTGATTGCCGAGATTCTGAAATCATCTTTGAAAGACGATTTCGAGTTCGTTTATATCGAATCTCAAGCCGAAGATTTCGGCAGATTCGGCAAGCTGCTGCTGGCTTTCGGCGCGGTTTTCCGGTTTATTCTGAGCTGCATCGCAAAACCGCCGCAGCTCGTCTACGTCCATCTCGGCAGCAACGCCAGCCTATACCGCGAATCAATTTTTATTTTTCTGGCTAAACTGCTGCGAAAAAAGACAATCGCGCATTTTCACGCGGGCGACATAGACAATTACTATCCTTTTCAAATCGGGCTGGGGCAGAAATTTATCCGCTCGGCTCTGCGCCGCAGCGACAGGCTGATTGCCGTCTCGGAAGAATCGGCGCGGCAATTGCGGGATTTGACCGGCTCGCCCGACAACGTTTCCGTTATCGCCAACGCGATTGACACTTCGATTTTTGAAGCGCGCGATTCTGCGGCGGCTGCAGCGAAAAACGGTGCGGCGCGCGAGCGGGAAATCAGATTGTTGTTCGTCGGCGCGGTCGGAAAATTAAAAGGCGAGCGCGATTTAATCGATGCGCTGGCGATTTTGCGCCGCTCGAAGCCGAATATAAACATCCGGGCTTCGTTTCTCGGCTACGGCGCGGAAAATCTGAAAGATTACTGCGCCGAATCGGGCGTCGGCGAATTAATCGAGCATCTCGGCGCGGTTTCGATGGATGACCGCATCGGCTTTTATCAGAAAGCCGACATTTTCGTTCTGCCGACTTACGCCGAAGCGATGCCGATGTCCGTCATCGAAGCAATGGCTGCCGGATGCGCGATTATCACGACCAAAGTCGGCGGAATACCCGAATTAATCGAGGACGGAGCGGACGGAATTTTATTTTCGCCGGGCGACGCGCAGGCGCTGGCGGATATCATCTCGCTCCTGCTCGAAAATGAAAATATACGAATAAATCTCGGCAGAAAAGCGCAGCAGAAGGCGCGCGAGCAGATGGATTTCAAGGCGTATGCCGGAAAGCTCGGCGCTGAACTGTCGGCTGTCGCCGCCGCTGCTGCTGCCGTCTGCGATTCCGTAAAAAAAGAAATATGAACAGCACAAAATTATTAATCAAACGTTCAATCAAATCCGTCGCCTCGATTGCGAAGGCGAAAGGCGTGGCTTTCCCGCCGCTCGCGCCCGGCTCGGTCAATATCGTCGCGTATCACCGCGTCGTCGCCGACATCGCGAAAGCCGAAAGAGAAGCGATTCACGGCTTGGTCGTCTCGACGGCGACGTTTCGCCGCCATTGCGAGGCGCTGAAAAAGGCTTTCGACGTGGTTTCGCTCGAAACGGCGATGCACTTTTTGGACGGCGAGCGAAAAGTGACGCGCCCGCTCGCGGTTCTGACTTTCGACGACGGCTACCTGGATTTTTACGAAGAAGCATTTCCGGTTCTGAACGATTTGGGGCTTCCGGCGACGGTTTTTCTGCCGACGAATTTTATCGGTCAGGATGTGCCGCTGGCGCACGACCGCATTTTCTGGCTGGTCAAACAGGCAAGCAAAAAGTCGGTTTCGATTGCGAAAGCGCTGCATAAAGCGGGCGTCAATCCGCTTCCCGAATTCGCCGATTCGCGCAATTTGCTGAGCGTGACCGATTCAATAGTTTACCTGCCGCACGAGCGGCGCGAAAAAGTCATCGCCGAGATGGAAAATCTGCTCGGCGATTTTGAAGCCTACCCGCGCGAATATCGACTTTTGGATTGGGAAATGGTTCGCGAAATGGCGCGCAAGGGAATCAATTTCGGCGGTCACACGGCGAATCACGTCGTTCTGCCGCTCGAAGACGAATCAATGCTCGAAGCCGAAATCTTCGAGAGCAAAAAAGAGCTTGAGCGGCAATTAAACGAAAAAGTCGTTTCCTTCGCTTACCCGAACGGCGAATACAACGCGCGCGTCAGGCAATTTGTGGCGCAAGCCGGATACAAAATCGCCGTGACGACCGAAAAAAGAATCAATCAGCCCGGCGCGGCGGATTTGTTCGCGCTCGGCAGAATCAGTCTTTGCGAAGAATCCACGCGCGGCTTCAGGGGAACTTATTCGCCGCAGGTGGCAGCTCTCAGGCTCGGCGTTTCGGCGCGGTAAACGGCGGCGGGCAATAAACGGGCTTTCATTTATTTCGCCGTTTTAAACCGGCTCGGCGCAGCGCAGCTTTTTTCTCAGGAGATTTTATGCAAAACCAACCTTTTCGCTTAGGTTATCGCCCGGAGCTGGACGGGCTGCGCGGAATTGCCATTCTCCTCGTTTTTCTGCATCACGCGGGAATTTCCGCCTTTCACGGCGCGCATATCGGCGTCGATATTTTTTTCGTGCTGTCGGGCTTTCTGATTACCGCGCTGCTCTGCGGGGAATACGAAAAAACCGGGCGCATCAGCCTGAAAAATTTCTACATCCGGCGCGTTCTGCGGCTGACTCCGGCGCTGGCACTTTTGCTCGTCGTGTTTGCGGCTTACACGCTGGCGACGAAATCGGGCGAGGCTCTGGCGAAAAGCGGTCAGGCGCTGCTTTACGCGGCGCTTTATCTTTCGGATTTCGCGCTCGCCTTCGATTTGGCTTCGCTCGGCTCGCTCGAACACACCTGGTCGCTCGCCATCGAAGAACATTTTTATCTGCTTTTCCCGCCCGCGCTCGTTTTGCTGCTCGGGAAAAAATGGTCGCGCCGGAATATCCTGATTTTGCTCGGCTGCCTGATAGTCTTGGCGGCGATTAACCGCGCTTTGCTCTGGTCGCCGACGCCCGAAGCGGTGAATCGCGTTTTTTACGGCTTCGACACGCGCGCCGACGGCTTGCTGGTCGGCTGCGTGCTCGGGCTTATCGCCGCCTCGCACGGGCTGCCGCAGGTCAGGTGGTTTCTCGCTTTGCCAGCCGCGCTGGTGCTGGTTCTCACGGCGGTTTTCGCGTCGTGGGATTCGGCGGTTTACGCTTACGGTCTGCCGTTAATCAACCTGTCGGCGGCGGTTGTTCTGGCGTATGTTTTATGCGCCCAAACGAGAACGGCGACGGCGTGGCTCGGCAATAAAGCTCTGGTCTGGATTGGAATGATTTCCTACGGGCTTTATCTGTGGCACAACCTGATTTTCATTCTGGTGCGCGAGCGAATCACAGCGTCGCCGTGGGGCGTGCTGGTTCTGGGCGGCATCATTAGCGTCGTCTGCGCGGCGCTCTCGTATTACCTTTTGGAAAAACCGTGTCTGAAGCTCAAGGAAAGGTTCGCAGCCGGTAAAACCGGCGCGGCGCAGCCTGAGAATTTCGACGCCGCTGCCGCTGCTGCCGCTCCGGTTCTCAATCCGGCGGCTTCGGGGAGCGCAAATTCTTAAGATTATTTGATGAATGAGTAAAGCTCGAGAAAAAAACGCTCTGTTATGGGGGAATTAAAATTATGGAAAACCAGCTTGTGCTCGGTCGGATAAATAAAGCGACTTTTGGCAGAGACGACGTCCTGAAATATTTTCAGAATCTCGAAACGCTTTTCCCGGCGGAAAAAGTTCTTTTTAAGAAGCTTTCCGAGACGATTAAGGACGGAAAAACGCTCGACATCGGAATCGGCGGCGGGCGGACGACCCGACACCTGCTCGACATCAGCGGCGATTACACGGGCATCGATTACGTCGCCGAATTCGCCGAGGAAACGCGCAAAAAATATCCCGAAGCGCGCATTTTGCAGGGCGACGCGCGCGACCTGAAGGAGTTTGCGGACGAAACGTTCGATTTCGTTCTTTTTTCCTATAACGGCATCGACGCCGTTTCGCACGAAGACCGTCTGAAGGTGCTCGGCGAGATTCACCGCGTGCTGAAAAAGGGCGGCTTTTTTATGTTCTCGTCCCACAACCGCGATTATAAACATTTCAACAAGCTGCCGTGGCAGCAGGGAATCGAGTTCAGCCGCCGGTATTTGATGTTTTCGCTGCATTGTCTTTATCATCTGCCGAAGCATTACCGGATGAAAAAGCACGAAATCTACACGGACGATTACGCGATAGTCAACGACGGTGACCACCGGTTTTCGCTGCTGCTTTACTACATCAGCATCGACCGGCAGGCGAAACAGCTCGCCGAGCAGGGATTTTCCGCCGTCGAGGCTTACAACCACAAAGGAGAGCCGGTCGAGCGCGATACGTCGTCGCACTGGATTTACTATCTGGCGAAAAAAGATTAGGAAAAACAGAAGTAAGTACTTTAAACAGAGCTATTAACAACTTCTAAAGGCGAAAGCATTGAAAGTTCTTTCTTCAATCTTTCGCCTTTATCCTTTCGACTTTCGCCATTAAAAAGACTGCTTGAAAAAAAATTCACGAATCGCAAAAAAAAACTTGGAAAACCGATGGCTTTATTACTCTCTATGCGTAAGCGATAAATAAAAACAAACTTTAAAAAGGGTGCATACAAAAGCATAAGGATATGAGTGTAGCTATAATTACGGGTTCTTCGGGTTTGATCGGCAGCGAAGCCGCGAAATTCTTTCATCGGATGGGCTTTGACGTGGTCGGCATCGACAACAATATGCGCGAATATTTCTTCGGCAGAGACGGCTCGGTCGACTGGAATACGCAATCGCTGAAACAGGCTTTGCCGAATTTCACGCATTATCCGGCGGACATTCGCAACAAGCGTGCGATTCGCGATATTTTTCGCCGCTACGGCAAAGACATTTCGGTCGTCATTCACACGGCGGCGCAGCCGAGCCACGACTGGGCGGCGAAAGAGCCGCTGACGGATTTCAGCGTCAACGCGACCGGAACTCTGGTGATGCTCGAAGCGACGCGCGAATTCTGCCCCGAAGCGCCGTTTATCTTTACCTCGACGAACAAGGTTTACGGCGATTCGCCGAATTCGCTGCCGCTCGTCGAAAAGGAAAAACGCTGGGAAATCGACGAATCTCACCCGTATTTCGAGCACGGAATCGACGAGACGATGACCATCGACAGCTCGAAGCACAGCGTCTTCGGCGCGAGCAAAGTCGCGGCGGACGTGATGACGCAGGAATACGGGCGTTATTTCGGCATCAAAACCGGAATCTTTCGCGGCGGCTGTCTGACCGGACCCGCGCATTCGGGCGCGATGCTGCACGGCTTTCTGGCGTATCTCATCAAATGCGCCGTCTACGGCAAGCATTACACGATTTTCGGCTACAAGGGCAAGCAGGTGCGCGACAACATTCACTCGAACGATTTGGTGCGCG
>JALZHR010000565.1 GCA_030860665.1 Acidobacteriota bacterium | reverse complement strand
GGCTTGGCGCGCTCGTCGCCCGCCAGCAGCCTGAGTCTTTCAGACGCGCGACAGCCGTAATATTCGGCGCGCCCGTCGGGAATCGAGAGATAAACGTCTATCGCTTCGGGAAATCTCTGCAATTGTTCGAGCGCGAAGCCTTTCAGAAACGAAACCTCGGCTTTGTTCGCGCCGCCGGGCGCGCGCGTGCCACCCAAATCGGGAAACGCCTGCAATTCGTTCAAATCGTTGAGCGCGCTCTGCCAGTCGCCTTTGGCGATATGCACGCGCGCCTGCGCGAAGACGGCGAGCGCTTCCGGCAGACTGCCCTTAAACCGCTCGCGCGTCCGCTGCGCCCATTTGACCGCCTCGGTGTCCTCGCCCGTGTCGCGTAGGACGTCGATGACGTTCAGGTAGGCGCGTTCGATGTTTTCCTCGTCCGCGTATTTTTCTATAAAACGCTGGTAGCGGGTCAGCGCTTCCTTCGGCTTGTTGACGCGGGCGTAGGCGTTCGCCGCCTGGCTCAAGCCGTCGCGCGCGTAGCCGTCTTCGGGATACTCGGCGACGAGCCGCTCGAACCATTTTATCGCCTCGTTGAAATTGTTTTCCTGCACGTAGCCGCGCCCGATTTGAAACAACGACTCGGGCAGATTCGGCGACTGCGGGTAACGCTCGACGATTGCCGTAAAATGCAGGCGCGCGTCGGCGAAATCGCGGTTGAACTGGTAAATCTTCGCGCGCCGGAAATGTTCGAGGTCGGCAAGTTGCGGCGCGGTTTTCCCGAAGCCGCCTTTTTCGCTGTCCATTTCGTCCAGGCTGCGGGCGGCTGTCAAAGCGAAATCGTCGGGCTGCGCCGGGTTCGGCAGGTTTGTGACGAGCTTCGTGAAAATCTCGCGCGCTTCCGCCGTTTTGCCGCTTTGCAGAAAGCTCTGTGCGAGCAGGACGAGATTTTCGCGGCTCGGCTCGCTCGGCACGACGACCGCCAGCGTCGACTGTTTATCGGTCACGGCGGGCGACGACGGCTGCGACCGCCGGCTGCTGCCGACAACCGTCCCGGCGGCTGAAAGCTGCCTGATTACCGCATCGAAATTTCCGCTTTCAAAATTGCTGCGCGGCATTCGCGCGGCAGCCGCCGGAATCAGCAGGCTGTTCGGCGCGGTCGTTAAAAGCTCGGTCAGGTAAACTCTTTCCAGCATCAGGTTGCCACTGGCGCGCGCAATCTGCGACAGGTGCCACAAGGCGTATTCGCGCAAAACCGAATTGCGCGCCGCGACCGATTGATAATTCGCCATCGCCGCCGCAAAATCGCCGCGCCGGTGCGCCGCGCGCGCCAGTAGATAATCGTAATTATTCAGCTCGAAAACTTTTTTATCGGCGCGCCGCAAGCCTTCCAGCTCGGTAATCGCCGACGCGTAATCGCGGTTTTCGATTGCCGCGCGGATTTTCTGCGGGTAATCCTGAGCCGCAACGATAGAAACGGCAAAAAGCGCGATGAAAAATATGGCGGAAAGTTTGGCGTGTAGCATAGAAATCAAAGTTATTGTAACCTATTGACGGTTAAAACACAGCAGCGATGACAGCACAAATCTTAAGCGGCAAGGAGATTGCCGAAGCCATCAAAAGGGAAGTCGCCGAGAAAGTTCGCGAATTTGAAGCGAATCACGCGTTTAAACCGTGCCTCGCCGTCGTGCGCGTCGGCGAAGACCCGGCGTCGGCGGTTTACGTCGGCAATAAAGTCAGGACTTCGCAGGAACTCGGACTCGTTTCCGAGCATCATCATCTTTCGGCGGACATTTCGCACGCGGATTTGCTGAGGCTCGTTACGAATTTAAACAACCGTCCGGAGGTTGACGGAATTCTGGTGCAATTGCCTTTGCCGCCGCAGATTGACGAAAGGGAAATTCTCGAAAGCATCAATCCCGAAAAGGACGTGGACGGCTTTCACCCGATAAACGTCGGGCGGCTGGCGCAGGGGCAAAAGTCGCTCGCGCCGTGCACTCCGGCGGGCGTGATAGAAATTTTAAAGCGCTCCGATATTAATATCGCGGGCGCGCACGCCGTCGTCGTCGGGCGCAGCAACATCGTCGGCAAGCCGATGGCGGCGCTTCTTTTGCAGGAAAACGCGACCGTCACGATTTGCCACTCGCGCACGCGGAATCTGCCGGAAATCACGCGGCAGGCTGATATTCTGGTCGCCGCAATCGGGCGCGCCGGATTTATTCGCGGCGAATATATAAAGGAAGGCGCGACGGTCATCGACGTCGGGATGAACAACGTTTCGGACGCAGCTCAGGCGCGCGAATTGTTTGACGAAAGCGAAATCGAAAAGCGTCTGAACACGATTGAAAAACGCGGCTTTACATTGGTCGGCGACGTAAATCCGAAAGAAGCGCGCGCCGGAGCCGGAAAATTCACGCCCGTTCCCGGCGGCGTCGGTCTGATGACGATTGCGATGCTGATGCGCAACACTGTGGACGCGGCGAAGATGCGGCGCGGAATCGGTTAAATTCAATCGACTTTCGCCTTTATAAAACTCGATTCGGTCGGGACAAAACTCGATTTTGTTAAGACAAAACTCAATTTGGTCGAGACAAAACTCGATTCGGTCGAAGCAAAATCGAGTCTTGCGGGCGCGTTATTCGGTTTTGGCAAACGAAATTTTATAAAATTCCGAAATCATGAAATTATCATTTGAAGAATACCAGGAGCAGGCGAAACAGACGGCTTTGTATCCGCGCCGCTTACGAAATCTCGAATACCCGACGCTCGGGCTGGCGGGCGAAGCGGGCGAGGTCGCCAATATCGTGAAAAAAATCCAGCGCGATTTCGGCGGCGAAATCACCGAGGAAACGCGCCAAAAACTGAAAGACGAGCTGGGCGACGTCCTGTGGTATATCTCCGCCTGCGCCGACGAATTAGGCTTGACGTTGCAGGAAATCGCCGAATTCAACGTCGAGAAGTTAGCTAAACGCCATCACGGAAAATAATTGTAGGGGCAGGTCTTGTGCCTGCCCAAAGCGTCTGCGAAGACGCTAATCAGTATTGATTAAATTCAAGGTTGAATCTAATCAAACTTTTATTCGCTTCGCTCATTGAGCAGGCACAAGACCTGCCCCTACGAGTTTATAATGCTGAAGGTCGGTCTGACAGGCTCAATCGCCGTCGGGAAAAGTTACGTCTGCGAAATCCTGCGCGAGCTGGGCGCGTTTGTGCTGGATGCAGACCAGACTGCGCGCGAAGTGGTCGAGCCTGGAACGCGCGGCTGGCAATTAATTGTTGATAATTTCGGCACAGACGTTCTACAATCGGATAATACGATAAATCGCGCGAAACTCGGTGCTCTCGTCTTTGCCGACGAAGGCAGGCGACAACTGCTGAATTCAATCGTGCATCCATTGGTCATCGAAGCCCAGAACGAATGGCTCAACTCGATAGAAGAAAATGAATCGCCCGGCGGCGCAATAGCCGTCATCGACGCGGCTTTGATGATAGAATCGGGCGGCTACCGGCGTTTCGATAAACTGATTGTCGTCTGGTGCGAAGCCGAAACTCAGATAAAACGCCTGAAGGCGCGCAACAACCTGAGCCGCGCCGAGGCGCTGCAAAGAATCGGCGCGCAGATGCCGCAGGAAGAAAAAAAACGCTTCGCCGATTTTCTAATCGACACGACCGAAGGCTTTGAAGCGGCGCGACGGCAAACTGTTGAAGTTTTCGAGCGATTAAAACTTTTAGTAGATTAACGAAATTTGAACCGCAGAGCCGCAGAGACGCAGAGAAAAGAAATGAGGGTAAAAGTAAAAAATCAAAGCTTAAAGGAAAGAAGGTATTTTTGCCTTTTGCCTTTTGCCTTTTGCCTTAAAAATCTCTCTGCGTCCCTGCGTCTCTGCAGTTTGATTTTGTTTTCGGTTTTTCTCATCGCCTGCAACGAACTGGAAAAGCCTAAGCCTGAGCCTTTCTACGCCGAGACCGCGCCGCCGCCGAAACAGGAATTTCGCTGGAGCAACGGCAAAATGCCGAAATCCTTCGACCCGGCAGCCGCTTCCGCACCGCCCGAAACCGATATCGTCCGCGCCATCTACGACGGCTTGACCGAGACCGACCCGAAAAGTTTAGCGCCCGTTCCGGCAATCGCCGCGCGCTGGACGGCTTCCGAAGATTTTAAAACCTGGACGTTTTATCTGCGCAAGGACGCGAAATGGTCGAACGGCGACAGCGTCACGGCAAGTGATTTCGTCCGCTCATGGCAGCGGCTCGCCTCGCTCGGCGAAAAAGTTCAGCAACGAAAGCTCCTGAAAAACATTATCGGGATGGACACGGAAAACGTCCTGCCCGTTTTCGCCAGCGAGGATATCGACTTTTCCGACGCTTCGACAAACCGGAACGAGGGCAGATTATTAACGCAAAGCCTGCAAACAAACGGCAGCTCTGCCACTGCTGCAAACGTCGCTCCTCCGCAACCGCAACTGCCGCAACCGCAGGAAGCCAGACCCGACGAAAAGAAACCGCAAACCGCGAAAACGGAAAATAAAGCCGAGCCGAAACCGGAAACGAAAAAGGAAGAAGTGAAATTCGGCGTCGAAGCCGTCGATAACTACACGCTGAAAGTCTCGCTCGTGCAGCCGGACAAGGATTTTCCCGCGCTGGTCGCGCACCCGATTTTTCGCCCGGTTCACGGCGACGGCAAAGAATTTGAAGCCGCCGAGCTGAACGCGGGCATCGTCACCAACGGCGCATTTCGCGTCTTTTCAATCGGCAGGGACGGCGTCACCTTAGACCGCGCCGAATATTACTGGAACAGGGCGGAAATCAGCCTCGAACGCGTGCGTTTCGTGCCGACCGAGAGCGCCGAAACCGCTCTGGAAAGTTATCGCGCCGGAGAAATCGACGCCATTACGAATGCGAATTTCGAGCCGCTCGCGCTGAAATTGCTGACGCCTTACGACGATTTTCGCCGCACGAAACACAGCGCGCTGAATTTTTACGAGTTTAATTTAAAAAATCACCCGTTCAGCGACCGCCGCGTGCGCGAAGCCTTAGCGATTGCCATCGAGCGCGAGCGCCTGACCGAAGACGAGATGGACGGCGCGACCGAACCGGCTCTGAATTATCTGCCGTTTCAGGCGGAACCGAAGCTGGCGCAGGACGTCGAAAGAGCGAAAACGCTGCTTGCCGAAGCCGGATTTCCCGAAAGCGAAAATTTTCCCGTCGTGCGGCTTTTGATTAACCGCAACGATTTGCAGCGCCGCATCGCGCGCTCGGTCGCCAGGATGTGGGAAAAAAATCTGAACGTCAAAACCGAGATTATCGTCAGGGACGGCGAGGAATTTGAAGCGGCGGCACGGAGCGGCGATTTTGACCTGATTCGGCGCGGCATCGTCCTGCCGACGACCGACGAGACGACGAATATGCTCGCGCTGTTTTCCTCGGACGGCGATGGCGGCGGCAGCAGCAACGGCGGCAGCGGCGAAAACGAGAAAAAGGAAGGCGAAAACGGGCAGGGCGCAGCCGAAATCGAAACCGAAAAACAGACGCCCGCGTATAAACCGGAAGAAGCGAATCAGACGGCGGCGATGAAGGACGAGACTGCGGAAGGCGAAAACGCCGAATCGCCGGTCGAAATTGAAGGTATCGAAAAAACGATTCTGACCGAAGAACAGGCGTTCAAAGAACTTCCGGCGATTCCGCTCTACTTTCCGACTTCGTATTCGCTCGTCAAGCCCTACGTACAGGGATTCGAGACGAATGTGCTGGACGCGCCGTCGCTGAAAAGCGTTAAAATAGATAATAATTGGCAACCGGCGAACCGGGACGCGAAATCTAAGCGGTAAGATTGAAAACCGAAAAAGTGCTTGCCTGCAATCTTTAGAACGTGATAATTTTATCCGTGCAGAAGCAGTAGCAGAAGTAGCAGAAGTAGCGACAAGCACCGACGAAATTTTTCTATCGACTCTTCCCGGCAAGCAGGCAGGCAGTCATTTTTTAGAGTTTCAGTATTTATTAAAACAAGGAGCGTAAGCTATGGCGCGGTTTTTTCAGTTTAACCAAACGAGTTTGGTTATAGCTCTGGTCATTTTGTCTTTATTTATAACGAGCAGTTGCAGCAGTTCCGCCGATAATCGTTTTTGGGGCAAAACGCAGGCTCCGAAAGAAAACGTTTTCCGGTATATTTCCGGCTCCGAGCCGGAATCGCTCGACCCGGCGGTCGGCACCGGTCAGCCTGAAGCGCGCATTTATATGGCGCTTTACGACGGTCTGGTCGAGTATCACCCGAAAACGATGGAGCCGATTCCGGCGCTCGCCGAAAGCTGGGAAATCAGCCGTGACGGCACGGAATATCTTTTTCACCTGCGCAAGGACGGAAAATTCTCGAACGGCGACCCGATTACCGCGCGCGATTTCGTTTACACGTTTCGCCGCTCGCTCGACCCGGAAAACGCTTTCCGCAATGCCAATCTCGCCTATTACATCAAATACGCCGAAGCCTATAACTCGGCGCGCTCGTTCGTCAAAGACGCGAACGGGCAGTTTCTGCTGAAAACGGATGCGGAAGAAAAAGAACCTGCTGCCGCGCCTGCGCCCGCCGATGCTCCGGCGGCTCAACCGCAGCAGCAAACGGGGCAGCCGGATAATTTTGGACCCGACACCGAGTTTCACAGGTTCATCGACGCGCCCGAAAGATTGACCGTCCCGACCAGCGAAAAAGAACGCGCCAAATTGTTCGAGAAAGACGCGAAGCTGAAGGCGCTGGTCGAAGGCAAGCAGTTGATTCCGGTCAAGGCGGAAGATTTAGGCGTCGAGGCGATTGACGATTACACCTTGAGAATCAAGCTTTATCAGCCCGCGCCGTATTTTCTGGACTTGCTGCCGCACCAGTTTTTCCGCGTGCTGCACCGACCGACCATCGAAAAATTCGGCAAAGGCTGGTCG
>JALZHR010000393.1 GCA_030860665.1 Acidobacteriota bacterium | reverse complement strand
AAGCCCGCCTACAGACGAATATCGCTCTGAACAGGGATGCGGCGGAAGTAGACGAACAAATCTCCAGAATCATCGCTTTGGCGGAAAATTATCGCAATCAAATTCCGGAAGAGCGCGCCAGCAGAAGTTTTTTCAGCAGCCAGCAGGACATCTACGATATCGCGGTCGATAACTCGTTCAGACGAGCGAGATATGAAGAGGCATACAATTACCTGGAAATCTCGAACTCGCGCTCGCTGCTCAACTGGCTGAAAAAGGGCGTCAGCATTAAAAACGAGAAAGAGAAAATAAAAGAAATCGAAGTCATCTTCAACGAAAACGCGCAGCCTTTGCCGCTCGCCGAAATTCGCGCCCGGATGCCGGAAGGCGTGCAGATTCTGCAATACGCCGTTTTAGAAAATAAGGTGCTGCTCTGGCTGGTTTCAAAAGACGATTTCCACCATACCGTCACGGAAATCGAAGCGGAAAAACTAAGCGAAAAAATCAAGGCATATACCGAGCTGGTTTCCGCTCAGGACGATAAAAAACAGGAAGAAGCCAAACGGCTGGCAGCCGAGCTTTACGACTTGTTGATTAGACCGGTCGCCGACCGGCTCGATGCGGCGCGCCAGATATGCGTGATACCGCATAAAGCCCTGTTTAATCTACCTTTTGCCGCCCTGACAAGCGCGGACGGAAACCCGTTTTTGAAGCAATTTAATTTTTTCTACGCGCCGAGCGCCAACGTTTTTCTGCTCTTTACGGAAGACGCGCGGCGAAAATCGGCTGCCGCAGAAGCAGACGAATCTCTGCTGAGCGTCGGCAATCCGCACTTTGACCGCAGCAGCGGCAGCGAGTTTAAAAATCTGCGAGACCTGCCGAAAGCCGAAGTCGAGGCGCTCGAGATTGTGCCCTTATACGCGGCGGACTCGAAATCGCTGCTCGGAAAGGCGGCTACCGAATCGGCTCTGCAAAACTCGCTCGGCAGCGCCGAGGTCATACATTTCGCCGGGCATTATATGGTCAGAGACGGCGAGCCTTTAGCTTCCGGTTTGCTGCTGACCAGAGACGAAAACGGCGACAAACCGGACGACGGCATTCTGACGAACGCGGAATTAATCAGCCGCAAGATGCCGCAAGCCAGACTGGTCGTCCTCTCCGCCTGCCGGACCGGCGTCGAGCAGTATTACGACGGCGAGGGAATGGTCGGGCTGTCGCGCACATTTTTAGCCGCCGGCGCGCCGCTGGTCGTGGCAAGCCACTGGCAGGTCGATTCCGGCGCGACCGCCGTCCTGATGAAAGATTTCCATTCTTTCCGGCGACGTGAAAAACTTTCGACGACGGCGGCGCTGCGCCGCGCCCAGCTCAAAATGCTGGAATCCGCCGACCCGCGCCTGCGTCAGCCCTATTACTGGGCGGCATTCGCCGCCTACGGCGGCTATGCGGAGTTTTAATGTTACTCGAACTTACTAACTAAAAAGGAGAAAAGAAATGGCGACAAATGTAGACATTATTATTAAGGGTGTAGCTATTTGCTATATGAAAGAGGGCGACTGGCACATCCTTTTTCCAATCGACGAAAAGCGATGTCATTCAATTAAATTCACTTATAAGGAAGGTGATAATAAAGAATCAGAGCCGCAGTCCTTAGCAGATTCGCTTGAAACCATTAGAATTACAACCACAAGCGCAAGCGCGACTACCGGGGAAACGAGGAATTTTAGCCGTTATGTTTTTAATTTAACGTCACAGAGGACGCACCCGAGAATCAGAAGAAAAGGAGATTTACGTGGAAAAGCCGTTTTGATGGTTATCTCAAAAGCACACTTCTCGATAAACAGGTATTTGCAGGATTTTCCTTTTACCATCCCCGATTTGGAAGAAATAGTAGGCGATACGTCAACTAAAACGCAGATTAGAGATACTCCGATTGCCCACTCGGCAAAGGCGAGGATTACCTTAAATACCGGCGAAAATCTTACCGTTCAAAGCGATATGCTGGCGGAACCTCACGTTATCGATGACAATAATTCTTCTTACACCTTGATTTTTGACAATGACTGCGAAGATGTAATACCCGATAGAAACGACATGGATATGTTCTATGAAGTTATTGAAGAAGATCCGGGCGCTACCGGCAGCAAGCCTGGGCGACATTTCCGGATTGGAGGGTATGGTATTAACCTCGAGCAGATTTTCAGTCTTCAACAACTCGTCGGAAAAGTAAAGCAATCGGGATTTGGTGAAGCAGATATTGAACAACTAAGGCAGTCAGGATTTAGTGAAGCAGATATTGAACAACTAAGGCGAATACTTAGCGAGCCGCCGAATTTCGTTATGGGCAAGCCTTGTTTGATTGTTAAGGTAACCGATGAAGAAAGCATTAAAACTCTTCCGTAAGTTATAAGCACATTGGATTTTCAGTTAGCGGTCATTCGAGCCTGCTGAGTGATTTTAATAAACAATCAACTAAAAGGCTGAAAAATTATAAATAATTCTTCAGTCTTTTTTAATTCAGTTTTCTATATCGACTATATCAATTAACCGAACATATCTTCGATATGTCCGGCGCTTGAAAACAAACACTGAAATCGGTCTCTCGAAAAGCAGCCGCACTTGCGCGGTCGGGACAATCCTCGCGCGCAAATGCGGACGTCGTTAAGACTTATAAGGCATAAACTGCGGCGGGTTTCGCCGGTTAGCTTATCTTCTGCCACTGGTTCGGGGCAATGCGATGATTTCCCCAGACGAACGGCGACGGCGCGTTGTTTGCCGCGACGCGAATGGCGAGCAGCGAGCCGTAGCCGTCGTTGGCTTTCGGGTCGACCCACCAGCCGGCGCTCGCGTCCCAGACCTTGATTTCGCCCTGGTCGCCGACGGCAATCGCGCAGCCTTCGTGATAAATCAAATCCTTGTCAATCCAGCGCAGCTCGGTCGCGTCGCCGTCGCTCCAGCTGCACGACCATTGAGCGGTCGCCACCTGCGAGAATTTCTGCACGAGCTGGACGCGATAGCTTCTGACGCCGCGCACGCTGAAAACTTCGTGAGCGAGCGCCGCCAGCGCGCCGCAGTCGAGCGTGTCGCGGCGCACCGCCTCGCACCAGTAAATCGGGAAGCTCGACGCGCCCCATTTAAATTTCTGCCGGAGCCAGCGCGGTCCGGCGTAGATGCTGCCGCCGCCAAGCTCGGAGAAATCCGTCGCCGTTATCCATTCGCGGGCGATTTCGCAGCACATCTCGCCGTGATGCGAGATTTGCGACGGATGCCATTCGCGCCATTTTTCAAAAACTTCCGCGGTTTGTTGCTGCTGCTGCTGCTGCTGCGCCGCAATACCGCCCGTGTTCGCTGCTGCTGTGTCGACAATGTTCGTTTCTTTTGCTTTACTAACCGCGTCCAAATACATAACTCATACTCCTATCGTAAGCTCCGGCATCGCAGAAGACGAGAATATCGCCGACCTGCGCGTTTTCGGGCAATTCAACATTTGAGGCAACGATGTCGTGCTCCATGCAAAGTCTGCCTAAAAGCTGGGTTTTACCCCGGTTTAAAGATTTCCAGCCGCCGTTTTTCGCGTCCTGACACAAAATCCGGTGCGGGTAGAAAAAATACATCGGAAGCTCGGCAATCGAGCCGTCCACGACGACTTCCCGCGCGTCGCCGAAGGCGTTGCGGATTTCCAGAATCTGCATCGCCACCGCCATCGAAGGCTGCGCCAGAGCCTTGCCCGGTTCGGAAAAAATCTGTTTCACGTTCGGCAGAAAATCGGGAATCATCCCAATCGCCGTGCGGAATTTCTCGCCCGAATTCATCTGTAAATCTTCGGGGAACCAGCCGCCGCCGACGTCCAGAATTTCAATCAGCCGACCCGACAAAGCTTCAATCGAGCTGCACCAGCGGAGCATCGACTCGTAGAGATGCCACCACTGCTTGATGCCGATGTTGCTGCTCGCCATATGGAAATGCACGCCGAAGCGGCACTGTTTCGGAATCCGCTGAATCGTCTCGACCAGCGCCTGAAAAGTTTCCGGCGTATCGACCGCAATGCCGAAACGCGAGCGGATGTTCGGCGTCCTGAGCCGCACGCCGAGATACTGCGTTTTCAACTCGCCCGCTTCGATGCCCGCGATGACGCGGTTCAATTCTTCAATCGAGTCGCAGAAGACGCTGAAAAACGACGCTTCCGGCAAAACCTCGCGCTGCCACCATTTGGCGGGACCGTTCAGGATTATCTGCTCGGGCTTGAAGCCGACGGCGAGCGCTTTTTTCACTTCCAGAAGACTGATGGCTTCGGCGTAGAAACCGGATTTCAGCGCGAGCTTTATCAACCGCCGGTCGGGATTGGTCTTGATGCTGTAGGCGTTGTTGACCTTAATCTGCTCGTTGGTTAAATCCGCGGCAAGCTCGGCGGCTTTCTGAAAATATTCCTTCGCCGTGTTTTTCAGAAACACGCTGGCGGGCGTCTGCATCTGCGAGAAATCCAGCGCCTTCAAATCGTCGATAAAGGTCGGCGGAATCGTCGCCGTCTGGTCTACCGAGCCATTCGAGCTGATGTTTTCGTTCGCTTCCTGACCGTGCTCGAATTCGAGCTTGTGCAGGCGATTGGCAAACTGCAAAAGACCGGACGGATGCTTGAGCGAGTGCCCGATTCTGCCGCCCAGCGGCTCGGGCAAAGGCGGCAGCGGGAATTCCGGTCGGACGGGAACTTCCAGCACGACGCGCGTAAATTCTTCGCCCGTCGCCACGGTTTCCTGCGCCGGAATGCCGGTCGCGCCTTCGACCAGGCTGCCCGGAATGTTGCGCCCGGTAATGGTCGAGCCGTGAATCCAAGCCGGAAAACGCGGATTTATCTCGAGCAGCCACAACTGGTCGTCGGCGTCGCGCACCATTTCCAGCTCTGCGCCGCCCGTCCAGTTTATGTCCTTGATGATTTTTCGGAGCGGCTCGGAGATTTCTTCCGGCACTTCCGAAACGTCGCCCGCCCAGGTTTTGCTCATTTCCGTCAAATCGCGCTTGCGCATCCGGACGCAGTCGAGCAGCTCGCCCTTGTAAGCCGAGATGGTGATTGATTCCTCGTAGCCGGAGACGTGCGACTGCAAAAAGAGCTTTTCGGTCGCCCACGCACTCGAAAGAATGTTGCGCATCTCCTCGAAATGCGCCCAGCTCAAGACTCTGACCGCCTCGTAATAAGGACCTTTGAGCCAGACTTTCCAATCGTGCTCGCGACAGAAGGCGTGCAAATCCCAATCGGAAATCTCGGTCGTCACAAAGGTCGGAATCTTGACGGGCAAGCCTTTATGCGCCGGAATCGCGGGTTTAGCGACCTGGTTCATCGCCGCTAAAGGCGGCGTGAGCAGGTTCGGATGCCCTTCCGGCAAAAGATTGGCGAGCCACAGGATTTCCAAATCGATGCTGGAAATCCAGAGTCCGCCGTCGTCCAGAACTTTTTTGATTTCCGCGGCGTGCGTCGTCAGATTCAGTTCGTCCCACGGGCGCTGGAGCCAGATTTCGTCGAAATCCTGCCAGTGAATACCCGAACACCGATTCGAGTATTCGACGCCGATGAGCTTTGCCTGCGGGTAAGCCGCGCGGATGGAACGGGCGATGCCGACGCCCGGCTGCGGGTTGGTGCCTGAGTAAAGTCCGCTGATATAAATCTTCATAGTTTCCCTTGTTCGATATAGTTTCGATTTAAAATTTTTCTAGCTTCTGCTTCCTGCTGCTGCTGCTGTTGCTTCTCCTGTTATAGTTGCCCAATACGAGGGCGTAGATGCGAGATTAAATTCCGGCTGCGGAATTTTCGCTCTGAATTCGTCGGTAAACTTGCCGTCCACGCGGATGCTGAACGATAAGCCGTCGTTCGCGTCGCTGCCGTGAAACTGGTTGACCGAATCGAACCACGCCGTGTAGCTCTCGACATACTTTTTCTCGCCCGTGTGATAATTGAACATATAAAAAGGCTTTTTCCTGTTTGTCCGAAACCAGACGAATTCGTGGCAGACGTCGGTTTCGACGTGGTCGCGGTGCGCCGGAACTTCGCGCGGCGCGTCGTCATACATAATCAGCATTCTGCCGGTCGCCTGAAACGGCAGAGTGCGGATAAAGTCCATCAAAAGCGCAAATTCGTTTGCCGCTTCGGTCGGATGCCAAAGCTCGGTTTTGTCCAGATCGAAATAGCTGTCCGGCTGCGCCGAATACGCCAGATAAATCATCCGCGAGCCGGGGCGGTCGGGAATCTTATTGTCTAATTTGTAAGGTCCGGTGTAGAACTTGTAATCTTCCTGCGCGTTCAGGCGGCGCTTGATTCTTTGCAGAATGTAGCCGTCCAGCGAGCGCAGCCGGTCAACGTCGATAAATTCGTCGAACGACTTATAGCTCGGATAAACAATCTGCGGGTCGACCGGCTCGAAGACCAGCGTGTCTTCAGCCAGCTTCTCCTTGAGACCTTCCTCGGTCGGCGCTCCGGTTTCTTCTTCTTCACCTGCCATAGTTTTAATTTCCGTTTCTGATTTATTCATAAAAGTTTTCTTTCATAATTATCCCTTTCGCGGCTGCCGCTATCGCTGTCGGTGCCGAGCAGCCTCAAGGCACGCCCAGAGTGCCGGCGTCGAAGCGGAATTGATTTCCGGCTGCGGGATTTTCGCTCTGAATTCGTCGGCGAATTTGCCGTCGACGCGAATGCTGAATGAAAGCCCTTCGACCGTCTCGCTGCCGTGAAACTGGTTGACCGCATCGAACCAGGCGCTGTAGCTCTCGACGTATTTCTTCTCGCCCGTCAGATGATTTAAAACGTAGAACGGCTTGGTCAGATTCGTCCGAAACCAGATGAACTCGTTGCAGATTTCCGTCTCCAGATGGTCGCGGTGCGGCGGGACTTCCCTGCCCGAATTGTCGTAAATAATCAGCATTCTGCCCGTCTCTTTAAACGGCAGCGTGGCGATAAAATTCATCAGCTCGGAAAACTCTTCCGCCGCTTCCGTCTGCTCCCAGAATCCCGTTTTATCGAGATTGACGTAATCATACGCGGTTCCGGGCTTGGTTCGCGTCAGCCAGATTTCGCGGACGCCCGGCTGATACGGCATCGCTTCGTCCAGACGATGAAGATTCAGAAAATAATCATCCTTTTCAGCCTTGATATGACGGTTTATCCGCTCGGTGATGTAATCGTTAAGCGAGAGCAAGCGCGCGACATCGATAAATTCGTCAAAAGATTTGTAGCAAGGATACGTGATGCGCGGGTCAATCTTTGCTTGTTCTAAATTATTATTGCCGGTGACGAAAGCCTTTTCATCAGAGCGAGCTGCCACAATTTCAGATACCTCCTTGTTCTATTTATCGTTCAAGCCTTTTAAAATTACAGCAGAGGCTCAATCTATACATTCCGCGCCGCACGCCGCGTAGTTTTTGTAAGCCGTGAAATACGGGCATCGGTGCGCGAGAAATGTAAATTTAATTTATAAAATATCTCTATTTCAAACTTTCGTCTGTTCGATAGCAGACAAAAATAATTTTAAAAATCTCTCATAATATTTTTTTCCCGGTTTTAATTAAATAATAGTCTTAAAAAACAGTATGGTAAAGATATTTTTTTTAAATCCTCAAAAACTGCCTCTGGTCGTCGAGCCGTCCGAAGATAAAAAAACCGGAGCCGACCTGGATTTACTGGTCGAAACCGCGCGCGAGAAACGCGATTTTTTCCGCGAAAAGCTGCTGGCGCACGGCGCGCTGCTGTTTCGCGGCTACGCGGTCGGCGACATCGCGGATTTGGAGCATTTCGTCCACGCGTTTTCCGGCGGCGAAAAATTATTCAGCTACGCGGGCGGCGTCTCGCCGCGCAATTCGCTTGGCGGCGGAGGCGGCGTTTATACCTCGACCGAATACCCGGCGCAATACGCGCTTTCGCTGCACAACGAGCTGTCCTACGCCGACGTTTACCCGCGTCATCTTTATTTCTGCTGCCTGATTCCCGCGACCATCGGCGGCGAAACCACGCTCGGCGACAGCCGCCGGATTCTGCAAAACATCGACCCGCAAATAGTGGAATTATTTAAAAACAAAAAAATCTGCTACGTCCGCAACCTGCACGGCGAAAAAGGCTCGGGCTATTCGTGGCAGGAAGCGTTTGAAACCGACGACGAGCGCGAGGTCGAGGATTGCTGCCGGAAAATCGGCGCGGATTTCGAGTGGCGACCGAACGGCGCGCTGCGCGTGACGCAGGTTCGCCCGGCGGTCGTTCGTCACCCGCTAACGGGCGAAGAAGTCTGGTTTAATCAAGCCGACGGCTTTCACCCGTCGAATCTGGACGCGGAAACTTACCAATCATTGTTGGAGATATTCGGAAGCGAAGACGAATTCCGGCTGAACGTCTTTTTCGGCGACGGCTCGCCGATCGATTGCGAAACGCTCGCGCACGTTCGCGCCGTCCTGCAAAGCGAAACGATTCCGCATCGCTGGCAGGCGGGCGATATTCTGGTTCTCGACAATATTTTAGCGGCGCACGGTCGAATGCCTTACAGCGGCGCGCGAAAAATCGCGCTGGCAATGACCTGAAAAGTGTTAAGCGGTAAACGGTAATTGGTAAGTTGCAGTTTCAAAACATCGAATCTCGGCTTCGCACCAAAAGCATCAAAAATGCTTAAGATTTCAGACTTTTGGCGCAAAGCCTTGAATCTTTGTTCAAAGCTCGGAATTCAAAACAACGAACTTACCGCTTGCCGTTTACCGCTTACTACTTTTCTCATTGCACAAATTTTCTCTGTAAGCGAAGATAAATTCAAAAAATCCCAAAGGAGTTCAAATGAATCGAAGATTTTCTTTCGTAGCCGCATTTGCCTTTATCTTCTGCGCGCTGATTTTCACCGTTCAGCCAGCCGTCGCACAGACTGAGCGGGACAGCGTTCCGACGCGCGAGATGGACCGGATAAACTGGATGGAGTTTAAAGAAATCGTGCCTTCCAGAATCCAGACCGTCCTGCTTCCGACCGGAACTTTAGAGCCGCACGGCGTCATCAATAACGGCGCCGACAATACCGCGCCGACGGCGATGGCGCGCGACATCGCCCGCCGCACAAACGCCATGATTGCGCCGACGCTGCCTTACGGCATTACCGGCTCGATGGCTGATTATCCCGGCGCGTTTACCATTTCGGAAGCGGCTTACCGCCCGTTCGTCAAGCAGATTCTCGAAGGCTTAGCCAGAACCGGATTCAGAAACATCATCATCTTAAACGGGCACGGCGGCGGGCAGACAGCCGTTCTGCAATCGGTCGCCGCCGAGGTTTCCGCCGAGCGAAAAGTGCGGACGCTGGTCATCAACTGGTGGTCGTTTGCCGCGGACGAGACGAAAGCCGTTTTCGGCGAAGACGGCGGTCACGCGGGCTGGAACGAAACGGCTTATATTCAGGCGGTTGACCCGACACTGGTCAAAAAGGAAAGATACAAAGACGAACTGGCGACGCCATATCCCGCGCCGGGAACGTGGCAAGCCGTGCCCTTTCCATCGTCAATCGGGCTTTACCAGAAAGGTCAGGGCTACCCGAAATTCGACCAGCAGAAAGCCAACGAATATTTCCGCAAAGTCAACGACAAGGTCGCCAGCCTGATAATCGAAGTCGTCCGCAAATGGGATATGGCAGGGCTTTGAAAGGCGAAAGGCTAAGGGCGAAAGGATAAAGGGAAGGAATCTCCGAGTTTTGAATGTTAAATCTTGAATTATTCCATTCTCGATATAATTACAAACTCAAAACCGGACACTCAAAACTTTCTTCCCTTTATCCTTTATTCCTTAGCCTTTCGCCTTTAGCTATCTTCCGCCGCTCGGTTCGAGGTTCAGATTCACTGTGCCGTCGCTTAAGGTGACGGGCGTGTCCCAGACGGAAAAGCCCTCGGGCGTTTTCGTGATGCCGAAAAGATAATAGCTGTCCGGCTTCACGTCCGGGAATTTGGCTTTGCCCTGTCCATCCGTCAGTGTTTTGGCGACGGTATACTTGCTGATTGCCGCCAGCGCCTTGCGTCTTATCTCCGGGTATCTGCCCGGATAAACGATGGACATACCGAAGGCGTTTACCAAGCCCTGACCTTCCTCGTCGTCTATATCGGCTTCTTCCAGAATGCTGCGCAAATCTTTTTTCAGCAGATAAAAAGTTTCTCTCTGCACGGGCTGTTCCCTGCCGGTCGTGCCGCGAATTTTCGCGTCGATGGTCAGCGAGCTTTTGCCGGTCGCGACGGTCGTCGAGTCCACCGTCGTGGTGCGCGTCTCGGGCGTCGTCACGCTCGTGCTCTGCGAAGGCGGAACGGTAATTTCCGAGCTCGGCTGCGAAGGCACGGAAGTACTCGGAACGGTCACGTCGCTGCCCGTGCGAGAATCGTTCGACAGGCGCGCCGTTCGCGCGTTTGCCGCTTCTCTCTGGCTGAGATTGACGTTCAGGTTGCGATTGCCCTCGTCGTCGTTGCTGCGCATCACGGCGAATAAAACAAAAACCAGAACTGCGCCTAAAATTATAATCGGCGCGATAACCCAAGGCGGAAATCCTCTGCGCCGCGGCGGCTGAATGATGACTTCGCGCTGCGGAATCGGCGCGACGACCGCCGGAGCCATCGGGCGACCGCACTGCGGGCAGGCGACCGCTTCGGTCGAAACCTGATTGCCGCAATCGGGACAAGTTATTAAAGACATTTCTATTTCCTCCCTCTACTCGTTCATTTGTCGATAAGACAAATTATCTGATTTAAGAATAATACATTTCGCCGGAAAAATGTTTATAAAAAAATTGGTTTTTGACCTTTGAGCCTTGACCTTCGATTTTTGATTTCGCGCCGGTCTTTAGAGTTCTAAAATCAAAGGTCAAAGCTCAAAAATCAAAGGTCAGAAATCATTTTTCAGCTTTTGAAAAATTTTTGAAACCAATTCGCCCGATTCGTCGTCTATAGTCTTGACTGAAATTAAAATCTGGTCAAACATAGCAAATATGGGTATCACAGTTCAAACGCAGGAAGTCCGCGAGGCGATTCTGGATGCGACCGACCGTCTTCTTTCCCGTCGCGGCTACAAGAAAATGACGATTGACGATTTGGCGCAGGAAGTTGGCATCGGAAAGGGCAGCGTCTACCTGCACTTTACGAGCAAGGAAGAAATCGCGCTGTCGCATATCGACCGCATCGTCGAAAGATTAAAGGAAAAGCTGCACCGGATCGCCGCCGAAACAGCGGACGCGCCCGAAAGCCGCCTCAAAAGAATGCTCGCCTGCCGCGTGCTGCATCGCTTCGACAGCGTTCAGCATTACACGGTCAGCGTTAGCGATTTGCTGGCGGCGATTCGCCCGAGCCTGCTCGAACGGCGGCAAAGATATTTTGCCGAAGAAGCGCAGATTTTCGCCGGAATCATCGTCGAAGGACAATTAAACGGAACTTTCCGCGAGGAGCTCGACCCGCTGGAAATCGCCGAGACGCTGTTGACGGCGACCAATTCCCTGCTGCCGCTGAGCCTCAGCGCCGAAGAGCTCGGCGCGCGCGAGGAAATCGAGGAAAAAATCGAGCGTCTCGCCGACCTGCTTTTAAGCGGCGTCTTAAATCGCGCGTAGCGCAAACGAAAAGGATTTATGCCCAGTCAAGCCATAAATTTTTGATTTTAATCGTTCGCCCCGTTCTGCGGGCGAATAAGCCGGACGCTTCCTCGAAGCGTTCAAGAAAACCGGACAGGAAATTTCAGACTTCAAAACGTTCCATAAAAAAGAGGAGTTATAACTATGAAAAATTCAATCATCGCACTAGCAGCCATAATGGTTTTATTCGTGCTGGACTTTTACGGACAGCAAAACGTTATCCAGCAGCAACAGCAACAGCCGGATATGCCGATTGACGCGGCGACCAAAGCGCAAATCATCAACGACCTGACCAAGGAACTCAACGAGTCCTACGTTTTCGCCGACGTGGCGAAAAAAATGGAGACGGACGTCAAGCAGAGACTTCAAAGCAGGGAATACGACAAAATCACGAGCAGCCGCGAATTTGCCGATAAGCTGACCCAGGATTTGCAGGCGGTAAGCAAAGACAAGCACCTGCGCGTTCGTTTTTCGCCCGAAAGAATCCCGGTTCGCCAGGACAACCGCGAGCCGTCGAAAGAGGAACTGGAGAATCAAAAGCGCTTCGTCCGCCAAATCAATTTCGGTTTTGAAAAAATCGAGCGGCTGCAAGGCAATATCGGCTACATTGACCTGCGCGGATTTTCCGATGCCGAGCAGGGCGTCGAGACGGTCGCGGCGGCGATGACTTTCCTGTCGAACACGGATGCTCTGATTATCGATTTGCGGCAGAACGGCGGCGGCAGCCCCGAGATGGTCGCGCTCATCAGCTCGTATCTTTTCGGCGAAAAACCCGTCCATCTGAACAGCCTCTACTGGCGCAAGGGCGACAAGACCGAGGAATTCTGGACGAAAGCGAACGTCGCGGGCAAGCGCTACGGCGAAACGAAAGACGTTTTCGTGCTGACCAGCAACCGCACTTTCTCGGCGGGCGAAGAATTCACCTACAATCTGAAAAACCTGAAACGCGCGACCATTATCGGCGAAACGACCGGCGGCGGCGCGCATCCGGGCGGAGTGTTCCGCATCAACGACCATTTCGGCGTATTCGTCCCGAGCGGGCGCGCCATCAGCCCGATTACGAAAACGAATTGGGAAGGCACGGGCGTCGAGCCGGACGTGAAAGTCTCGAAAGAGCTGGCGCTGAAAACCGCCTATGCGCTCGCGCTGAATAAAGTCGCCGACAAAACGCCCGACGAGCAGCGCAAAAAAGCTCTGAAAGAAATGGCTGATAAAATGCAGAAGGAACTCGACGAAATGAAAAAAGTCGCTAAAACCAATTAATCCGGTTGAAAATCCGGCTTTGAAGAAGGACAATCTTTCGGGATTGTCTTTTTTTCATTTATCTGATTCTAAAAAACCTGTAAGATTTTATTGATTTCGACCATAAACAAGCGAAAAGAAACTTCCGACGACTGCACGTGCGGGCGAACCGGCGGTTTTAGCAAATCTACTTTAGGAAAACTGGAAGGAATAAATTATATGGCTGACCTGAATCTGTCGCTGTCGGAAAACTTCAAGCTGCTGGAGTTTGTCATATCCGTCACGGCTGAAAATCATAACATCGACAATATGCCTAACAATACGGAAATCGCGCGCCTGCGCGAATTGTGCCGGAAAATTCTGCAACCGGCGCGCGAAGCGTTAGGACCGCTGAAAATCAATTCCGGGTTTCGCTCCGAGGAGCTGAACCGGCTGGTCGGCGGCGTGCCGAACAGCGACCATCGCCAGGGCTATGCGGCGGACGTCGTTCCGCTTAACGGCGACACGCGGGCGTTAGCCGTCTGGGTAGTCAGAAACGTGCCGGAGTTCGACCAGGTAATTCTCGAATTCGGCACGCCGCAAAGACCGAGATGGATTCACCTGAGCGTCGCGCCGCGCCTGCGTCGCCAGGTCCTGCGCGCGAGCAGAAGAAACGGGCGGACGGTTTATACGCCGATAACGTTATAGAACAATCTGCGGCTTCAGCGCTTTGAACAAAAATAAGATAAAGCGGAAAAGAAGCGGGCGCAAACTCTAAATTTTAAACTTTAAACTCTAAAATATTTGCGGAAATATGCTGCAAAACAGCTAAGAGTTTAGAATTTAGAGTTTAGAGTTTGCGCCTTTCTATTTTTCGGCGGCGAGTTATCGCTTCCAGTAATTTCTAATCTTCAAATCGAGCATCGGAAACGCGCAGTATTCGCAATTTCTGCCGGAATCGCGCAGCTTCTGCACCATCCGAATCGCGGCGTCGGCGTTGCGCGTGTGAACGATAATCGTCGCCGCGCGCTGCAAATTTTTGTTTTCGTAGAGCCATTCGGCAATCGCGTAGCCGGTCGAGGCGTAATCGTCGTGGTCGTTCGATTCGTAATGATGCGGCAAAAGGTCGTGGTCGAGAAAAATCGCGTCGTAATTGTTTTCCGCCAGCAGAACTTTGGCTTCCTCGACGTTTTCGGCGATGTCCAGATCGTCGCCGTCGAATCTTTTGGAAAACCAGCGATGCCGGCGACGGTCGTCGTCCAGCAGAAAAACGGCTATCGGGCTGCGTTCGGCTTTCAGGTTGACCAAGCCGAGCTTCATCAACAAGCTGCGTAAGATGCTCATAATTCAACAACTAAAACTTTGATTTTAATATAACATACCAGGCGGGCGGTGAAAATTTAACAAAAAATTTAACGCAGAGTTAAATTTCTGTAAATTGTAAGTTCTGTGTTTTCATCAACTTAGTTTTTCGGCTTTTTGCCGCGAACGCGAAAGCCCGATTTTTACTGGTTTTTTATCCTAAAAATAATACTTGAAATCTTTTCGTCTGGTGCTATAATCCAATTCGACTACAGTTATTAGGGCACTCGAACAAGGTCTAAATGGTCTAAAAAGGTCTATCGGAAAAACATAAAAATCAGTTAAAATTTTCTTGGATGTCACAGGACAAAGCGACAAACTTTCAGCTTTACGCCGTTCCCAATGCGGATGATTCTGCGTTCGAGCGCGATTTTCTCGAACAGATAGATTCGCGCCACGCGGAAGAACCGGCGGTATGCGAAAAATGCTACGGCTCGGGAATGGAAATCGTGCCGGGCAAAGGCGCGCGCCGCTGTGAATGCCGCAAACAGAAGTCTCAGGAAAAAGACATCGAGCGGACGAAAATTCCGAAACGCTATCTCGAATGCCATTTCCACAGCTACAAGGTGATGAACCCGTCGCAGCAGCTCGCCCTGAAATTCGCGTCGACGCTGGCGATGGAATATCCGGCAATCGACCGCGGGCTTCTGTTTATGGGCACGGTCGGCGTCGGCAAAACGCATCTCGCCGTCTCGATTCTGAAATCCCTGAACGAGCGCGGCTTTAGCTGTCTGTTTTACGAATTCGGCTCGCTGCTGAAAGAAATTCAGGATTCCTACAACCCCGCGACGCAAAGCTCCGAATTGAAGGTTCTGTCGCCGGTTTTCGACGCCGAAATTCTCGTTCTGGATGAAATCGGAGCGTCGAAGCCGACCGAATGGGTGCGCGACACGATGGCGCACATCATAAACACTCGCTACAACGACCGAAAACTGACGATTTTCACGACCAATTATATGGACGACCGCAAAGCGGAAAAAGACGAAACGCTGGAAGATAGAATCGGCGTCCGCCTGCGCTCGCGCCTCTACGAGATGTGCCGCACGGTGAAAATCGAAGGTCAGGATTTCCGCCGCACTTTCGACCAGGTTTCGCAGATGAAGAAAAGATAAATCAGCTGCGAAAAGCACGAAAGAAGAATTAACAGAGATAACGGGATTTACAGGGATAAGAAAGATTATTTCAATATATCCCTGTAAATCCCGTTATTCCTGTATTTTTCCTTCGTGCTATTTCACGGCTAAATTCGTCTTCGCCGCGCGCGGCTTCCGGTTTGCCAAAATCCTGTAGCCGAGCAGAATCGCCAGAATAAAGGCGAAGAAAACCGGATATTTTAAATCGGATTTCACAATCATCCAGAAATGAATCACGCCTAAAATCGCCGCGAGATAAGTCAATTTATGCAGCCGCGCCCAGTTTTTTCCGCCGAGCCGTTTTATCATCCCGTTCGTCGAGGTCGCGGCGAGCGGAATCAGCAGAAAAAAGGCGAGCATCCCGACGGCGATAAACGGGCGCTGCCCGACGTCGGCGGCAATCGCCGGAAGATTAAAATTCCTGTCGAAAACGCTGTAAGCGATTAAATGCAGAAAGGCGTAAAAGAAAGCGTAAAGCCCGAGCATCCGGCGAAATTTTATCAGATTATTCCAGCCGAACATTTTTCTCAAAGGCGTCACCGCCAGCGTCAGCAGCAAAAAAATCAAAGCCAGAACGCCCGTCGTGCGCAGAAAAAGCTCGACCGGATTTGCGCCGAGCCGCCCGCCCGCCGCGTCCCAAACGAGCAGAGCGAGCGGCACGAGGCTGTTCGTGAAAAGCAGAATTTTGTTGAATTTTACGTCCTGCATTTCATAATCCCACTCTGACCGGGAACTTTCCCAGCTCCTTTCGTAAATCTTCCGCCGCTCGTTTCAATTCTTTACCGGTTACGACAAAATCTATAAAAAATTCTTCCTCATACGTTTTTATCCAGGGCGGCGCGAGTTCATAACTAAAAAATATTCGCAGCGTTCCCGGCTCTTTTTTTACGATTTCAAATTTGAGACAAGGCTCGGTAAAAGATAAATATTTTTCGACTTCGGCTCCTTCAGCTGCTTTCTCAAACCACTCAATCAGCCGCTCCAGCTCAAATGCAGTCAGGCAAGCGCCTATCGCTTTCCAGCTTCCTTCAGGATGTTTGACCCGTATCTTTACGTTCAGCCAGTCGGAGTCCCAGGGCTCATTTTCCAGATTAGGGAATTCATAATCTTCGATGCTCAGCTTCAACTCGGTAAAAACATCTTTTCTAAAAAGCATAAAATTAAAAAAATTTCTTCAAATCCATTTTCTCGTAAAGACCCGCGACCTGTTCGGCGTAGCCGTTGAAAAGCAATGTCTCGCGCTGACCGTATTCGCCGATGCGCCTTTCGCTCGCCTGCGACCAGCGCGGGTGCGCGACCTCAGGGTTGACGTTGGAATAAAAACCGTATTCCCGGGGCGCGGCGATGTTCCACGTCGTCGGCGGCTCGGCGTCGGTCAGCGTGATTTTGACGATTGATTTGATGCTCTTGAAGCCGTATTTCCAGGGCACGACCAGCCGCACGGGCGCGCCGTTCTGATTCGGCATCAGCCTGCCGTAAAGCCCGGTCGCCAGGATTGTCAAAGGATGCAGAGCCTCGTCCAGCCGCAAGCCCTCGACATACGGGAAATCTATCCCGGCGCTGAACGAAGACTGCATTTGTTTGCGGTCGTAAAGCGTTTGGAAGGCGACGTATTTCGCCGCGCCGAGCGGCTCGACCGCATCCAGAATTTTTTTCAGCGGAAAGCCGACCCACGGGATGACCATCGACCAGCCTTCGACGCAGCGAAAGCGATAAATTCTTTCTTCCTGCTCGAATTTCAAAACGTCTTTGATGTCGAAGGTGCGAGGCTTCTGCACCATTCCGCCGACTTCAATCGTCCACGGGCGCGTCACGAAATTTTCCGCCTCGCGCGCCACGGCGGTTTTACTCGTGGAAAACTCGTAAAAGTTGTTGTAGTTGGTGATTTCCTCGAAAGAAGTCAGTTTCTCCGCCGTCGCCGCCGCGCCCGAACCGGATTGCGCAACGTTCTCGATTATCGCGGTTTCGACTTCCCTCGGCGGAGTCGGATTGAAGAAGCGATACAGTCCGGCGGTCGCCAGAGTCGTTCCCGCCAACAGACCGGCGCGCAGAAAATTGCGGCGATTGAGATAAGTTTTCTCGTCCGTAATCTCGCCGGATTTTATGTCTGCGGGCTTTTTGATAACCATACTTTTTTATTCGCCCGCCGCCGCGAGCCGGTTTCAATCTACAAAATATTCCTGATTTATATTATCTTATGCTAAGATTTTATTCCCTGAAACCGGCTTGCCGCCCGAAGGAAACAAAAATGCGATTATCACGTCCGCCGCGATTTGCCTGTTTTTTCCTTTCGCTGCTCGCCGAATACGGCAGGCAGGAAAATTTCTTTAAAAGAGGCGAGCGAGTTTTAAACCGCCCGGGCGCGGCAGCCGGAGTTTATTTTTCCAAGTTTTTCACTGAAGGAAAAAGGAGTTTTTATTAATGTTGATTTCGCGATTTATTTGCCTGCTGGTTATTTTTTCAATCGTCTGCTGTAGCGGCGGCGGCGGCGCGGCGTTTGCGCAGTTTCCGCTCAAAGCTTCAAACCCGGAAAAGGAAAAAGCCGCACAGGAGATTGAGAAAAACGCGGTCGAGCTGCTGGAACAAGCCATCGGCGAAGCCGCCGCGCTGAAGCTGCCCGAAAACCGCACGCTGATTTACGCGATGGCGGGCGATTTGCTCTGGACGAGAGACGAAAAGCGCGCGCGCAATCTTTTTCGCTCGGCTGCCGGAGAAATCGTTCAAATCATTAACACGAGACCGGAAAAATCCGATACGCGCACGTTTGAAATTGGCAACGGCGGCGGCGTAATGCCGTTCAGCCCGCGGCAGACGGAGATTTTCAGCCTGCGGCAGATGGTTTTGCGGACGCTGGCGGAGCGCGACGCGGAAATGGCGCTGGAAGTTTTGCAGACGACGCGCCTGCCGGAAGTCGCCGCCGAAATGCAGACCTACGTGATGCCGCCGACGCCCGCGCCGAGCTCGCCGCAAAAGCCGCAAACGCAGCCGACGCCGCCCGTCGCGCGCAATCTGCGGGTCGAGCAGGAAATTCAGCTCGAACAGGCATTGCTCGCCAAAGCTGCCGCGCAGGACCCGCTGAAAGCCGCGCAGCGCATCCGTGAAACTATCGAAAAAGGATTTTCGATGGACATCCTCGCGGCGCTGCACAGGATTTACAGTAAAGACGCCGAACTCGGGACTAAGCTTTTTGAAGAAACGATACAGAAACTGCTGGCGGCGGATTTATCGAAACCGGCGGCGAATATGAGTTTTGCGGTCTATATACTGCGACCTTACGCCTTTCCGCCGAAGGAAAATCCGGACGCCAAGCCCGCGCCGCGCCTGACGATTGACGACAAGGCGGCGAAAGACGTCGCCAACAAAATCGCCGACACGCTGATGAGAGCCGCGACCGCCAGCCAGATGTCCACGCTGAATTTCGCGCTCCCGGTCCTGCAGAAAATCGTCCCGGAAAGAGTGGCGCAGCTCAAGCAGAAACAAGCCGCGCTGAAAAAACAAGCGCCGCAGAACACGCGCGCCGCCTTTGAAACTCCGGCTTCCCTGAACGACCCGGCGGCGACGCCCGAAAAAATGATTGCCGACGCGACGAAAGCTCAGCCGCAGTTTCGCGGCTCGCTTTATCGCCAGGCGGCTTTTCGCGGCGCTTCGGGCGGCGACCCCGAAAAAATCCGCGCCCTTCTGCAAAGCCAGCCGGAAAGCAAAGAGCGCGACGACGCCATCGCTTTTCTGGACGCGAATCTCGTCCAGAACCAGCTTCGCGCCGGAAAAACCGACGAAGCGCGGAAAATTATCGACCGGATGCCGTTCGGCGCTGCCAAAGCCGAGCAATTGGTGCAGTTAGCTCTCGCTTCCTTTCGCCTGAACACGAAGGAAAGCCGGGAAAACGCGCTGCGAATAATGAGCGAGGCGCGCGAAATGGTCAGGGATTACCCGGAAGACAAGGACGAAGCCGACCAATTGCTGAAAGTCATCGCCGGTTACGCCGTCATCGAGCCGGAGCGCGCTTTCACGATGCTCGCGCCGGTCATCGAGCAAGCCAACGAAGTCATCAACGCGCAGGCTGTGCTGGCGCGATACAACAAGCAGACGCAGCATTTTCGTGACGGCGAGCTGGTCGTCTCGAACAGCTTCGGCGCGCTCAATTCGAGAGTTTTTCGCTACGGCAGAGAATTGAAAATACTGGCGCAAAACGATTTCACGCGGACGCGCGGGCTAATCGACCAGTTTAGCCGCGACGACGTGCGCCTGTTCGTCAGATTGTTTCTCGCGCAGAGCATCCTGAAGGAAAGAATCGGTCTGGAGGGCGCAATGCCGGTCATCGGCGGCTGATTGCCTTTCCGGTGCGGACGACCTGTAAACACATCTGCGGACGACTGTAAACAGTGTTACAGTCGTCCGCAAGTCATTTGCAGCCGCCCGCAAACGATTTGCGGACGCTTCTCGCAAAAATAAGAGAAACCGCGATAAATCAAAAGAGAAATTGTAAATTCTAAATTATCACGGAAAACATTATCCGAATTAATTTCAAATTCAGACTTTAGAATTTACAAGGCTTTGCACCAAAAGAAGCAAGCCGGAGACTTATAAAGAAAGCTTCCGGCAAAAGATAAAATAAATCGCTTTTCTTCAGCTTTTAATAGCTTCCGGCGACGATATTCGATTTGACGCCGGTTGCTTCCTGCGCGATTTTCACGCCGACCGACGCGCCGATTCTGGTCGCTCCGGCTTCAAACATCGCGCGCGCGTCGTCGATTCCCTTCACGCCGCCCGACGCTTTGACGCCGAGCGCCGCGCCGACCACCTGCCGCATCAGGGCGACGTCCTCGACGGTCGCGCCGCCTTTGGCAAAGCCGGTCGAGGTTTTGACAAAATCCGCGCCCGCGTTTTTCGAGGCGAGACAGGCGCGCACTTTTTCCTCGTCGGTCAAAAGCGCGGTTTCGATAATGACTTTGCACAGGACGCCGTTTTCGTGCGCGGCTTCGGCGACGGCGCGAATGTCGTCCTCGACCGAGCAGTCGTCGCCGGATTTCAAAGCGCCGATGTTGATGACCATATCGACCTCGCGCGCGCCGTTGAAAATCGCGCGGCGAGCTTCATAAGCCTTCACGTCGGGCAAAGTCGCGCCCAGAGGAAAACCAATCACCGTGCAGACCGGAACCGGCGTGCTGCGCAGAAATTCGCTCGCCCTTTTGACCCAGCTCGGATTGACGCAGACGGACGCAAAGCCGAACTGCGCCGCTTCCTCGCAGAGCTTCCGGATATCGGCTTCGCTGGCTTCCGGCTTCAGCAAAGTGTGGTCAATCAGGCTCGCCCAATCGTGCGCCGTCGCCGTTTCGCCTAAAACGATGCCGATGCGCGACGCGCCCGCGTCCACGATGCGCTGCACGTCGGCGCTGCAAAACGTCGGGCAGTAATTCCCGTTGCCGCCGCCGCCATTGTCGCTGCCGCCGTCCAGGCGCGACAAAACCAAATCGGTTATCTGCTCAACTAATCGCTCGTAATTTCCGTTGGTTAGATTTGCCATTTTTTTTAACGTTTATATTGTCGCTCAATCGCTTCGATTTTTCCAACGCGTTTTTTGTGGCGTTCTTCCGTTAAATCCGAAGTCAGAAAGGCTTCGACGATTTCCTTTATTTCGCCGAAATTATTCTGCCCGCTGCCTAAAGTTAAAACGTTCGCGCCGTTGTGCTCGCGCGAGTTTTTCGCCAGCGCCGCCGTGTAACAGGCTGCGGCGCGAACGTTCGGAACCTTGTTGGCGGTCATCGCCGAGCCTATCCCGGCGCCGTCGATGATAATGCCGACGTCCGCCGTTTTGTCGGAAACGGCGCGCGCGACGGCGTGCGCGAAATCGGGATAATCGACGGCGTCTTTCGAATTCGTGCCGAAATCGTGGACGCGAAAACCCGTCTGCGAGAGATGCTGCTTGAGTTGTTCCTTAAATTCAAAGCCGCCGTGGTCGCAGCCGATGGCGATTGACCGAACCTTTGCCGAGCCGCGTCTTTCCGATTTTTTAATCAGATTAATCGCCTTTTCGCGGATTAAATCGCTGGCGAGCGGCGTGAATTTCGCGTTTTCCGCAACGCGCAGGCGCGCTCCCGTTTCCAGCCCGCGCAAATCGTCCTCGGTTATCAGGCTTTTCGCCGATTCGTCGCGGTCGAATTCCCTGCCGATTTCTTCTTTCAGCGAGTTGACGACGACACGCTGAGGGAAAGTTTCCTGCTGCTGTTGTTGCTGCTGCTGCTGTTGTTGCTGCGGCGGCGGCTGTTCTTTCTGCGGCGGCTCGTCGTCCGCTTCGACCGGAACATTCGCCAGAACTTCTCTGACCAGCGCGCGCACGCGTTCGCGGGTTTCCTTATCTTCTGCCATATTTTTTTAGTCCGGAGAGTCCGGAGAGTCCAATCGAAAAAATTTCTTCTGACTCTTCTGACTCTTCTGACTCTCTAGACTCTTCGGACTTTCCTTTTTGAACTTGTCACTATCACTTGTTTGAAATAGTATTTCTAAAACCACTTTCAATCAAATTTATGACAACCGAATTTATCAATCCGAATCTTGAAATTTTATATTCAGTCGAAGAAATAAAAGCCCGCGTCAGCGAGCTTGGAGCGCAGATTTCCCGCGATTATGCCGGTAAAGACTTAGTTTTAGTCGGCGTTTTAAAAGGCTCGGTCGTTTTTCTCGCCGATTTGATGCGCGCGATAGACCTGAAGCTGACGATAGATTTTATGGCGGTTTCCAGCTATAAAGACGGAATGGTTTCGACCGGCGACGTCGAGATTTTAAAGGATTTGACCAATCCGATTCGCGGCAAAGACGTTATCGTCTGCGAGGACATCGTCGATACGGGCTTGACCTTGTTT
>JALZHR010000512.1 GCA_030860665.1 Acidobacteriota bacterium | reverse complement strand
GGCTTGGGCGCGACCTTTAGCGTCCTGTTGCCCGTCTCAATCGTTCACCGCAGCGATAATAATCAGCCTGACGGGCAGGCTAAAGAGCCGCAGTCTTTGGTTAACGAAAACGGCTTGCCCGCCTCGGCGCTGCCGCGTCTCGACAAGCTGCGCATTTTAATCGTGGATGACGAGGCGGTCGCCCGCGATTTGTTAGTTACGGTTTTGACGCAGCAGGGCGCCGAGGTCACAGCCGCCGCAACCGTCGCCGAAGCGGTCGAAGGATTTCAGGCTCAAGCACCCGATTTAGTCGTCAGCGACATCGAGATGCCCGACGAAGACGGCTTTTCCCTGATAAAAAAACTGCGCGCCTTTAACCGAACGCAAAAAAGAAAAATTCCGGCAATTGCCCTGACCGCGCACGCTCACCCGTCGGAACGGCTGAAAATTTTATCCGCCGGTTATCAAACGCATCTCGCCAAACCGGTCGAAACCGCCGAGCTGCTCGCCGTCATCGCCAGCTTTGCCGATTTGAATACATAAGACGAAACGAAAGCGGGCGCATTTAAAGAGTTTCCGGCGGCTTCTGAATTCGCTTTTAAATCTTAAAAGCTTATTTTATTTAACTTTGCTGACGCGCATTTCCCTGCCGTCCGAGCCGCGGATAAACGTGCCGGTCGTCAGGCTTTCGTCGTCAAAGACGAACCGGTCGCTGCCTTTGCCCGTGTTTTCGGACGAATAGCTGTATCTGCCCTGCGAGGCGTCGCCGTCGAAAAAGAAAATCATCGTGCCCGAGCCTTTCGCCCATTTGATTTCAAACGCCATTTTTATCGGCTTGACCGTGCAGGTCGTTTCGCCGACCTTGTAAATGCCCTCAAAATTGCCGGTTTCGCTGCTGCTGCTGCTGCTATTGTCGCCGGGGTTGTTTTTCTCGTAGTCCTTAAAATATCCGAGCAGGCTCGAGCCGTCCGTGTATTTGATGTCGGAGATTTTCCACGCTCCGCTGCGGCGCGCGAGCGAGTAAGTTAAAGACTCTTTGCGGTCAAAGTTTTGAAACGTGACGATGACCGTCGCTCTGTCGCCTTCGATTTTCGGCTCGCCGACCTTGAGATTTTTAATCTCGATGTCCTGCGCGTTGTAAAACGGGTCGAAATCGAGCACGCCGACTTCGTCGCGGTGCGTCGTCAAATCTTTCCAGAAAAAATCGGCGAGCGTTTTATCGAAATATTTGTCAATCCCTTTGCGGCTTTTGCCGTCGAGAATCGCGCCGCTGTCGCGGCTGTGCGTTTTGTATAAATCTCTGACCAAAGCGTCGGGCGTGTTTTGCTGCGCCGCGCCGCCCGTGTTGGCGGAGGTCGCTTCGACATTCGAGTCTACCGAGTCGGTCGTCGTTATCACGTTCGCCGCGCTATTCGTCGCCTCCTCGGTCGTGCGGTTGACGGAAACGCAGCTAAAAGTCGAAATCAGAAGCGTCAGAAGCAGGATTGATTCGGTTATTTTTTTGTTCATAAATTTATCTCGGAAATCGGTCTTTGAAATTGACGTTCAGCTTAAATTTCTTTGCCTTTCTCCGCGCAGTAAAAGAATTATTTTCCCGATAAAATACCATTGCAGACCGCCGAGGGCGATTCCGACCAAGCCCGGAACGAAAACGATGCACAGAATCGACGCCGCGTGACGAGACATCAGCAGCGTCGAAAGCAAGGGAAACAGCGAATGCGACAGATACATTCCAACCCAGAGAATATGAATTCCCGGCACGAAGACGTAAATAAGATAAACGTCGTCGTAAGGCGGGTCGGTAATAAATAAACCCGTCGGATACAGCGCCATCGCCGCCAGAATAATCAAAGTGTGAATCGCTGCGAGCCGTCCGGGCAGCGATAAGCGCCGAAACAACGCGGCAGTTTTTTTAATTCGCTCGCGCATTTTTGACGCAAATCAGCCGCGTCTTCTCTTTAAACGCGGAAATTTTTCTTAACCCGGGCTTTTCCAGTTCAGAATCGGGTCGATGCTCGCCTGCGTTATCGGATGATAGCCCGGGCGGGCTTTGGCGTAAATCACGCCCGCGCGCGCTTTTCCTTCGGGCGTTTTAGCTAGCTCTTCAAACAAAGGCTTGACGAATTTGCGCCGTCCGATGGTCGTTAAAAATTCTTCGAGCCGCGCGTCTGCCGCCCGGTAGCGATTGCGAATCGACATCAAAAGCCATTGAAACGCGATTTCGGAATTTCCGCTGCGCGTCAGGTTAAAGGCGCGGTCAAGCTCCGTCATTCTCTGCGCGCCCAAATCGGCGGGCATAGTTTTCAGAAAATGCAGCCATTCCTGCGTCGTCCAGGCGCGCGTCTGAATGGCGTCCGCCTGAGTTTTTCCGCTCAGAAATGCGCGCGCCTGCGTTTCGACTTTAGCGAAAGCATCCGATTTCGGCTGCGGCGCGTTTTCCGGCAAGCCGGCTTGATAAATCCACTCCTCGACATTCGCGCGTAAAAGCCTGTTCTTATCGCGTCTGGGATTTACATTGGCAAACTGTCGTTTATCAATCAAATGTTTATCCAGATAATCGACAAAAGCTTCGGTCGTGATGCTCTGAAAAGCGTGTTCGTCGAAATAATCGCGCACCAATTTATCGAATCTCGCGCGACCGGCATTTTCTTCCAGCCAGCGCAGGAAAAGCGCGCCTTTTTCATACGGCACACCCGTAAAGCCTTCGTCCGGGTCGCGCCCTTTCAAATCGACGTGCAGAATCTGGTCGCGCTCCGCCGTTCCAGCCAGCTCCTCTTCGAGCGAGCGGCGTCCCAAAGCGGCTTCCATTTCGCGCCGCGCCGCGCCGTAAACTTCTTCGATAATTCGCCGCTCGATATAGGTCGTAAAACCTTCGTTGAGCCAGAAATCGCGCCACGTCGCGTTGGTCACGAGATTGCCCGACCACGAGTGAGCCAGCTCGTGCGCCACGAGCGAAACGAGGCTTTTATCGCCCGCCAGAATCGTCGGCGTGGCAAAGGTCAGCATCGGATTTTCCATCCCGCCGAACGGGAAGCTCGGCGGCAGAACCAGCAAATCGTAGCGTCCCCAGCGATAAGCGCCGTAAAGCTTTTCGGTCGCCTCGACCATTTTTTCCGTGTCGGAAAGCTCGCGCGCCGCTCTCGAAATCATCGACGGCTCGGTGTAAACGCCGGTGCGTTTTCCCAGAGAGCGAAACTGTAAATCGCCGACGGCAATCGCAATCAGGTAAGCCGGAATCGGGCGCGTCATCCGGAAGCGATAATCGCCCGTCCTTACGGAAGTCTGCGAATTGCCTTCGGCGCTCATCACGGCGAGCAGATTTTTCGGCGTGCGAACGCGAGCCGTATAGGTGACGCGCACCTGCGGCGAATCCTGAAGCGGAATAAAGCTGCGCGCGTGTATCGCCTGCGCCTGCGAAAACATATAAGGCTGCCGCTTGCCCGCCGTCTGCTCAGGCGCGAGCCATTGCAAGCCGGAAGCCTGCGGGCTGGTCGAATAATGAACGCGGACGCGCGTCGCATCGGCGGGCAATTGAATCGTGAGCGGCGCGCCGAGAATTTTATCCGCCGCGCCGAGCGTGAATTTCGCAGCCGTGTAACGCGCGCCGCCCGCGCCGGAAGTCTCGACTTTTTCAATCGCTAAATCGCGCGTGTCCAGAACGAGCGGCGCGTTTTTCGCGTTTGCCGCGCGGTCGATTGTCAGCGTCGCCGTGCCCTGCAAAATCTTTTTATCGAACAAGACGTTCCAATCCAAATCGACGTGGCGAACCTTGACCTGTTGCGGGTTTGAGTAGGAGTGCGCGTCTTCGGCTAAAACCTGTCGGCTGACGGGAATAGCGGCTGACCGCTGCGATTTCGGCGGTCTTTTTTTCTGAGCGTTGGCGGTCAAAGATAAAAAAGCCGCGCCGATAACCAGCGCAGCCGAAAAGAGAATCGCGTGATTTTTAATTTTATTCAGCATTTGTCGTAAACTTCTCCGTCTTCTTCTGGATAAATCGGGGAAAGCCGAAAATATTTATTCCGATTATAGATTCAGTTTACGAAAAACGCGATAACCGACGAATTTAATTTAATAAACCGATAAAAGCGTCCGCCAGACGGTCGCGCCAGCTCGTCCAGGTGTGCCCGGTGACGCTTTCGCGGTAAACGACCGGATAGCCTTTGGCGCGCAGCATCACGTTGACGCGGCGGCTGTCTTCGACGCCTTCAAACACGCCGTCGTCAAAGTAAAATTTAAATTTCGTTTTCGCCGGGTCGAGCTTGGCGAGCTCTTTGACGACGCGCTCGTTATCGACCCAGAACGAAGAGCTTTGACCGCCGATGCGCGCAAATTTGTCGGGATGCCGCAAGCCGATCCAGATGCTCGTGATTCCGCCCAGAGATGCGCCGAGCAGCGCGCGCCCGTCGCGGTTCCGAATCGTGCGGTATCTTTTGTCGATTTCCGGCACCAGCTCGCCGGCGACAAAATCCGCCCACGCGTCGTTCGCCCAGTATTCCTTAATCCGGTCGCGCGGATCGATAAAAACCATTATAAAAGGCTTGATTTTTCCGGCTTTGACCAGATTTTCCTGCTGCACGGCGGCGTTTGCTCTGCGCAGATAATCGCTCCCGTCCTGAAAATACAAAACCGGAAAACGCGTGTTTGAACCCGGCTGGTAACTGGACGGCAGATAAACTTTGATACGCCGCGCGCCGAAGCTTTTCGTCTGCAAATCGAATTCTTCGTGCTTTCCGGCGATGAATACTTCCGGACCCGAGCTTTCCAGTTTGAAAGTTTCCAGCTTATCCCAGACGGTCGGCTTGTAGTCCGACATCGCGAAAACCGAATTTTCGCTGTCGATGCCGTTGTGGATTTTGTTCGGGTTCAGCGGGTCGGCTATCCATTTGCCGTCGACGATGAGCTTGTATTCAAACTTCGCCGCGTTGTCAAAGGGCAGAATCAAAACCTGATAGCTTCCGAAATTTTGAAATTTCCGCCCGTGCGGTCGCCAGCCGGTAAAATCTCCGGCGATTCCGACTTCTTTCGCCTCGCCGCGATAGACGAACATCACATCGCTTTTCTCCGCGCCCTTCAAGCCGAAAACCTGCGGACTCGGCTCGCCGTCGCGCGGCGGCGAAAAACTGTAATTTCCCAACCCGGTTATTTTCGTATCCGCCGAGCGAACCTTCACTCTTTCAAACGCCGACGCGCCGTCGGGCGTAATGATGCCGACCAGCGCGATTTCCTGCTGTTCGGGCGCGACGACTTCAAACGAGATTTCGCCTTTTTCGTTGACCGGAAGCATTCGCGTTTCGCCTCTGAAAGACAGCGCAGCTTTCGCGTTCGGCATAGACCGGCGCGTAAAGCTGAATTTCTGACCGCCGTTGACGGGCAAAACCGCGTCCTCGTCCAGCCCGCCGAAATTGCTGACCTGCGGCGGCACTGCGTTTTTAACGTAGCGATTGTAAACGATGTCGGGCGTGTCCAGATTTCTGCCTTCCTGAAGACTGACGGCGAGGCGGATGAACTGCGCCATCGACCACGCCAGCGGCGTCGCCGAGCCTGTTCCTTCACCGAATTTCAAGTTTGGAGAAAACTGCGAATCGGCTTTCGGAACTTCCGGCTTATCCCAGATTTGTTCGGGAATCATCAAGCCTTCGTTGGCGAATTTCTGCATCGCTTCGAGCCGTTCGTATTTCACGTAATCGGTGCAGCCGATGCCGTCGACTATAAATTTTTGAAGACCGCACAAAGCCAGCTCGTATTGCCCGCGCTCGCCCGAAAGCAAAGCCCAGAGGCGACCTTTTCCCGTATATTTTCCGTCCCAGTTCCAGCGTCGCCCGTCGTCCATTTCGCCGTAACCGTCGTAGTTATAACGATAGAATGCGTTGCCGTTCGGCGTTTTGACCCTGATGATTTCGTCGATGACTTTCACCGATTTTTTTATCAGAGGGTCGTCTGCCGGTTTGATTCCGAGGCGGACGAGTTCCAGAAATCCGGCGTCGACAATCTCTCGCTCGTCGAAAAATCCCGCGCCGTTGTTCAGCTCGATTTTCTCTCCCTTGTCCGGGTTTCCGTTCTGCGTGATGCGCACGTAATAGTTGCCGTCGCCGTATTTTCCGGTCGTCGTCGCCGTCCAGCGCTCGACGTTGCGCGCCCAATCGTCGGCGGTCGCCAGATAGATGGTCGCCGAGGCTTCGTCGCCGTTTCGCCGCGCGATTTCCGCCGCGCAGACCAGCCCGGCAATCTCAGCCGCGATGGTCGAAGGCGAAAATCCGGCTTCTTCTTCCCAGCGTTCCTGCGGCGTGCCGGGACCTGTCCTGACGATAAAATCGGCGGCTTTTTTAACGTGATTCGTATAAGTTTCCTTATCGAACCTGCCGAGTTGATAGGCGAGAATCAAAGGATAAGCGACTTCGTCCAGTTGCAGCGAATTCCAGAAAGGCTTGCCGTCGAGCCACGAATTCTGCGGAAAGCTGCCGTCCGGTTTCTGCTGGACTTTGAACAGGAAATCCAGCGCCCGCATCGCCGCCTCTTGGTCGCCGAGCGCCATAAAAGCCGTCGCCACCTGATACAAATCGCGCGACCAGACCAGATGATAGCCGCCGACCGTGTTTTCGTTGGCATTTTCGCCGCCGCCCCACGGAACGCTTAATGAAGCGATGTTCGCGCCGCGATGCGTTTTGTCCTCGTGCGCTTTTAGCTGCATCGCCGCCATATTGAACTGCGCCTGATATTTCGGGTCAACTTTGCGGAGAGTTTTAACGTAATCCGCCCAGCCTTTTTCGTATTCGGCGAGACACTTTCCGAAACCCTTCCTGAGCGAATCGAGGCTGTCTAAAAATGCTTTAATCTCGCTCTTCTGATGAAACGAAAGAACGGTTGTAAAATGAGAAGGCTTAAGGATTCTTGCCATCTGGACGACGTTTCCGTTTATCGCCGAGTTATACTGATTAACAATTTTTCCGTATTCCCTTAGCTGCTCCAAGCCGTCGCTGACCTGATAAAAGCCGTTGGTCTGCTCGCCTATTTCGACGGAGAAGGATAAAGCCGACGAGACGACGGGCGATTTTCCATTTACGGCGACCAATCTTCCGTCCTTGTCGCCGCTCGTCGTAAACCGTCTGACTGCTAAATCGTGCATCCCGGAATTGCCGAGCGACGGGTCGTAATAAACATACAGGTTTAAATCCCTGTTTTTCGGCTCGAACCTAACGTCAATCAAAACGGAATCGCGCTCGACATCGGTCGCGTAGGTTTTCGTGATTTTCCACTCGCCCGATTTCGCCGTGTTGATTTGCTGAAAAGTCAATGAATCGGGGCGAAGAACTTTGATTTGGTGATTCGCGTCGTCTCTTTCGGTTTCGACCTTTTTCGTTTTCGGATTGACGACGACGAACTGCAAAAGATGAACGTTCGCAATCGTTACGTCCGGGTAATAAACTTCGGTCAGCGCGCCGCCCTGCAAGGTAAACCAGACTTTGCTTTCGAGGTTTGCCGACGTTCCGACGCCCTGCTTGCCCGCGCTCGCCCACTGCGCGTCTTTACCGGGCGCGCCCGGCGCAATCGTCTGCGCAAACGAAGCTGTAGAGAAAAGAAAAAGCGCCCACAAAAGAGCGCTGATACACACAGATATTTTTCGAGATTGATTGAATTTCATCGCTGTTACTACTTCTTAATAGTGAATTTGCCGTCTTTCCATTCCAAATCGTAAAGCTTCCCGCCTCGCTCGGTGACTTCGTAATCGGCGCCTTTTTCGATTACGTCTTTGGCGAAAACCTTAACGGTCGTGCCGTAGCGCGGCAATTCATACTCGTTTTTCCGGCTGAATTGCGGAACGACCTTGGAAGAAACGTCCGTCCAGTTTCCGTTCCGGTAATCGAGAAAATAATTATTGACCATCATCTCGAAAGACGTGCTGACGCCGATGAGATAGCTGCCGTCCGGGCGCTTGAACAAAGCCATCGTCAGGCAGGCTTGCGCGCCGTCGCAGCCGCCGCTCAGATAGCCGTTTTGCGTGTCTTCGACGTCTACATGAGTTTTCAGATAATCGAGCCGCGCCTTGCGACAATCCTTATCCGTTTTCGGCTCGCAGCCTTCGAGCGTGAAATATTTCTGCGGCAGAAGCATAAAAAAATCGCGCACCGTCTTCGGCTGGCTGCCGGACGAAGTTTCAGCCGTTTCAGCCTTCTTCGGTTGGGGCGTTCCGCTTTCTCCGCTTGCCGTCGTCGCGCCGGAATCTGCGCCTGTCGTATTCGCGCCGCCGCTGCTCGCTGCTTGATTGTTATTCGCTACCGGCGAAGTTCCCGCTTCGCGGCAGGCATTCACCGTTAAAAAAAGACAAAAGGCGCAAACCGCCAGCAATTTTATTCGCATATTCGCTGCTCCTGCATTAGTAATATTTATTTTCTTCTGAATATCTTAAATCCGAAAGCATCCAGCGCGACGACCGGAACGCCGGCGGATTTTTTCGCCGCGTTCGGCGTAATGTCCTCGAAATTTCCGGCTACTTCGACCGAGCCGAAAAACGGCGCGCTCGTCATATTGATTGCGACCAGAATTTCTTCGTTGCCCTGCCGACGCGAAAACGTCAAAACTCTCGCTTCGTCGGAGTTTTTCAGCCAGACAAGCTCGCCGCGGCGCAGGGCGACGGAATTTCTGCGCAGCTCAATCATCGACTGATAGAACTTCGGAAAATCCTGCCGACGCTCGCGAATTTGCCAGAAAATCGGCAGTTTTTCAAACAGTGCGGGCGCGCCCGATTCGGTCGTGTCGCCCGCTTCCATCCCGTTGTAAACAAGCGGCACGCCGTCCATCGTGAAAACGAGAGCCTGCGCCGCCAGCGCGCCTTTTTCGCCAAAGCGGGCGATGGCGCGCCGCTCGTCGTGATTGTCGGAAAAGCGCATCCTGAGAGAGTTTTTCGGGAATTTGGATTTTTGTTCTTCCCAGACGCGGCGGATTTCGGTCGCCGGTTTATTGCCCTGCAAGACTTCGCTTAAAGCCGAATGATTCGCCCACGAATAATCCAGGTTAAAGGCTTTGACCAGCAAATCGGGCGATTCCCATTCCGCCAGCCAAATCGTGTCCGGCTTGATTTTATCGACCTCGGCGCGCGCCGTTTCCCAGAAATCGGTCGGCACGAAACCGGCGACGTCGCAGCGAAAGCCGTCCAAATCGTAATCGCGAACCCACATTTTCAGCATCTCGATAATATACCGGCGCAGCTCGGGATTCTCGTAATTCAAATCGGCGACGTCCGCCCAATCCGCCACGGGCGGAATGATTTCGCCGCGCTCGTTTCGCGTATAAAAAGCCGGATTTTTCATCATCACCGAATCCCAAGCCGTATGGTTGGCGACGATGTCGATGATGACTTTCAGCCCGCGCCGGTGCGCTTCCGCGACGAGACGTTTCAAATCGGCGCTCGTCCCGTAATCGGGATTGACGGCGTAAAAATCCTTCACGGCGTAAGGCGAGCCGATTGTGCCTTTCGCCTTCAGCCTGCCGACGGGGTGAATCGGCATCAGCCACAAAACGGTGACGCCGAGATTTTTCAGCCTGTCCAAATCCGCCGTAATCGAATTAAAATCGCCTTTCTGCGAATACTGGCGCGGAAAGATTTCATAAATCACGGCGTCCTTCACCCAATCGGGCGACTGCCGCGCGTTCTCCTTCGAGAAATCGCGCTGCGGCTGTTGCTGTGCGAATACAAAGTTAGAGAGAAGTACCATTAAAACCAGCGCGCCGAGCGTCTTTTTCAAAATCGTCATAAAAATATTCTCGTTTCGTCTAAATTAATTTCCAACCGGCGCGGCTTGAATGAAGAAAGCCGCGCCCGCCGCAGCCGTTAACGCCTATCGTCAAATTCCTCGCCGCCCGCGATGCCGCTGGCGGTCGGAACGGAAGTTTCGATATTCGCCGCGCCGACGTCTCTGACCAGCAAAACGCTGACCGCCGCCAGCAGCATCACCAGACCGCCGAGCATCACGACGTTAAGCGGGTCACCGCCCAGAAGGTTTTCGTAAATCTGCGGCACAACGAGCGACATCACGATTTGCGGAATGACGATAAACAAATTGAAAACGCCCATATAAACACCCATTCTCGAAGGCTTAATCGCGCCCGCCAAAATCACATACGGCATCGACAGAATCGAAGCCCAGGCGATGCCGACGCCCGCCATCCCGAGCCACAGAAAATATTTGTCCGTCGCGAAATATGTCGAAAGCAAGCCCAAGCCGCCCAGAGAGAGACAAATAAAATGCACCATTTTCCGGCTCGTCGCCTTGGCGAGCGGCGGCAGCAGAAAGGCGACCAGAAAACAGACGACGTTGTAGACGGCAAAGGAAAGCCCGCCCCATTCGGTGCCCTGCGCGTAGAGGGGAGATTTTTCGTCCGGCGCGTGAAAAACGTGGCGGGCGACCGTGATTCCGTAATAAACCCACATACACATCAGCGCAAACCACGTAAAAAACTGCACGACCGCGAGCTGCTTCATCGTCGTCGGCATATCTTTAAGCGCGCTCCAGATTTCCTTGACGATACTGCCGACCAGATTGCTTTCCTGTTGTTTGCGGCGAAATTCTTCCAAATCTTCCGGCGGATATTCTTTCGTGCTGAAAACCGTCCATAGAACCGCGCCGAGAAACACGACCGCGCCGATGATAAACGCGTAATAAGTCGCATACGGAATGC
>JALZHR010000490.1 GCA_030860665.1 Acidobacteriota bacterium | reverse complement strand
CGACAAGGCAAGCCGCGTTACGAAACGCTGTTACACGAAACAGAACGTCAACACTCCGGCGACCGAGTGCAGCCAGATTTCCAACGGCGGCGACCTCGACCCGAATACTCCGGCGGTCGAATATTTCTACGACGGCAAAGGTGTGTGGACAGACCAGCAGTTAGAGCAAGCGCCGTATAAATATTCAAAAGGCAAGCTGACGAAAGTCACGTCGAGTATCTCGGAAACCCGTTACACCTTGTTCGACAATCTCGGCAGATTGACGCAGAGCCAGCAAATCACCGACGGGCAGACTTATACGTCCGGCTACGAATACAACCTGTCGGGCGCGATGGTCAGGGAAATCTACCCGTCGGGCAGAGAGGTCAGAAACGAGTTCGGGACGGACGGAGATTTGCAAAGAATCTACGGCAGGACGAACCAGAACGCCGCCGAGAGAACCTACGCCAGCGGTTTCGCTTACACGCCGGACGGCAGGATTCAGAGATTAAAACTCGGCAACAATCGCTGGGAATCGGCGCAGTTTAATAACCGGCTGCAAGTGACCGAACTGGCTCTGGGAGCTTCAAACGGCGACGGCAGTCTCTGGAAACTCAATTACGAATACGGCGAATTGCAAACGAACGGCACGGTCGATACCGCTAAAAACACGGGCAATATCGCCAGACAGACTTTGAGCTTCAACGGCTTGGCGCAGCCGCTCGTTCAATCTTACAAATACGATTCTCTGTATCGCCTGACCGAAGCTAAAGAGACAGCCAGCAATCAACAGAACTGGATTCAGCAATTCGCTTACGACCGTTTTGGAAACAGAACCGGTTTCAGCCAAAACGGGAACGGTCTAACAAGCAGCCAAACACCGACCATTGACGTAAACACCAATCGTTTCGTGACGACCGGACAGAATTTCGTTTACGACAAGAACGGGAATCTGGTGACCGATGGCGAAAGCAGGCAATTTGTCTTCAACGGCGACAACAAACAAACGGAAGTCAAAAACGCCAATGGATTGGTCGTCGGCAGATATTTCTACGACGGCGAAGGCAAGCGCGTCAAAAAGAAGGTCTATGAGCAGGACGGCTTCGCGGTCAAAGAGGAAACCGTTTTTGTTTATTCCGTCGGCAAATTAGTAGCCGAATATTCGACCGCTCCCGCGCCGCAGAATCCGACAACCAGTTATACGGCGACCGACCATTTGGGAAGTCCGAGAGTGATTACAGATGCTAACGGGCAGGTCACTTCGCGTCGAGATTTCATGCCGTTCGGCGAAGAACTATTGCCGGATAATAATTACCGCAAAGCAGCAGACTTCAAATACGGGCAGACCGATTCAGTCAGGCAAAGATTCACAGGTTATCAGAAAGACAATGAAACACAATTAGACTTTGCCGAAGCCAGAATGTATGAGAACAGTCACGGTAGATTCACGGCTGTTGACCCTTTGCTGGCATCAGGCAAATCAGCCAATCCGCAGACTTTTAATCGGTATGTTTATGTCGATAATAATCCGCTAGTCTTTACCGACCCATCCGGTATGTGCAAGACAGGGCAGTGTCCCGCAACTTATTCAGGCATTGTTTACACAAAAAAAATAAATGGGAGAGTGCATTATAACAACGAGAGACCCGATGATACTTGGGGAGTGTTGCCGAAGGGAACGGATGTTATCGTAAAGGATGCCACTGATAAAGCCGAATACCGAATTTACAATTTGGCGGAAGGCAATTCGGGTTGGTTTCGGATTGCCGCACCTGAAGGTGAGGAGATGACTATGTTGCCCAGCAAATGGTTTACACAAAATTTTCTGGGCGAAGATTGGGGGGAAACTCCTATACCACGAGGTGGTAGGTTTACAATCACAGATGAAGGTGAAACAAATTATGAAGCGTTTGTAGCCAGACGTGATGAAGAAAAAGTGTTTACGCTCATGCTTGCTACTCAAAATCTCAATTTTGGAGCGATGAGCGAACCTCCTAAATTCCCTAGTGTTTCGAGAACGGAATTAGTTACGGTAACACACAGGACAAGTTCTGAAAATTTATTTAGTATAATGAAGGATAGAGTAATTAATCCCTCAACTAATATTTCAAGATTAGAAAGCACAGTCAGAACAGGTATTTGGGTTTCAGAGGGAGGGGTGCCCAATTTCAGAGCGAGGATTTTTAGTGGGCGGTTATTTTCAGATGGCGCCGCTTCAGTTACCTTTCAAGTCCCTAGGTATCAGCTTCGACCCGCAGGAGGAGTTAAAGCAATGTTTGGTCCGGTACAAAGAATTATACCAACATCAAATAGGGGTTTTAGGGTTCCATCTGACGCCGTTTTCAAGGTCAGAGGGGTAGTCGTAAACCAATCTCAATGATGCTGGAGTAATTTAGTAAATTCTTAATTGCTGATAATAATTTTTAGTATGAGCTAAAATTATGTGATAAGGAAGGCTACTTTTTTAAAGAAAAATAAGCGGAATAGTAAAAATCATGGACGCATATTTTGATCGAGAGCTAGTAATTGCCATTATAATTCCCCTTGTTATTTTTACAAGTTTTCTATTAATAGATGCTTGGCAAGGCGGCACTTCACCTATAGCTTTTATTGCTTTAGGCTTGTTCATAATCATAATTTTGTTAGGTGTTGGTTTAATTTCTTCTCGGATTTCATTAGTTCTTTCAATAATCTACCATTCATACTATGTGATAATAGCTTGTTATGACGGCTACAGATTGTTTAAGATGCGAAATTTAGATAAAAAAAAATAGTTGTATAAAAGCAATTGAAGAATATTTAAAAGTGAATTTTTATCCAAAAACAGGAAGGGGTTAAAAGTAAATATTATATGTTTTGTTTTAAAAAAATATTTTTTACTTTGCTGATTTCGGCAATTTTTATGAGTGAATCTTCTGCTCAGTTATCGAGCGGCTCAAATGATAACTCAAAAGCGCCAAACACAGTAAAGCAAAAAGCAGATTTTGCTTCGATAGAAGGTGGTTTTTCCATTGCATTACCATCCGTAGTAAATAGCTATAGTACAATTGCTCCTATTGAGGGGATAAGTAAAGGCGGAACTATGTATACTTGGAAAGTACCGCAAGGCATGATCGCCATAAGTTTCATTGATTTTATTTCTGAGACAACTGATACAGAACAAGTAATAAAAACCGGAGCAGACAGTTTAATCGAAAACATTACTAACAAAGGTGGTGTGCTTATTGGCAAGAAAGAAATAACTTTCAGTGGTAGCCGTGGACAGGAAATCAGGCTTCGTTCAAAAGATGGATATAAAATAATAGGAAGACATTATTTTGTTAAAAATCGCTTCTATAATCTTTCGGCAGTTTGGGAAAGCAACGCAGATGAAGCTTTACTCTTAATAATTTTCAATAGCTTTAAACTCCTTAACGAAAAATCCCTAGATGTTAATAGATAGAAGAGGTGACGGCTAAACCAAGCTTTAAATACCAGTTGTAGAAAAATAACAGTATACTTTTTTCTGATATTATTTTTTTAATTGAACCCTTCGCATTATATAAAATGTATTTCAGAATTGGAAAAATGAGTTCTTAATCATTTTTGAATGAAATGTAGATTCTTCGCGTTTTAGTTACTCTATAAAGTATGCATCCTCAGAAAGCCATTAATAATTTCTACATATTTTGGTGACGGTTGATGCTCACCTCGTTCCCAAGAAGCAAGCGTACAAGGATCAACACTAAGCAAGTGAGCCAAAGCTTTAATTGAAAGTCCGAAATTTTCCCGACGTTCTTTCAGTTTCAGATTAAGTGGCAGGGAAGCATCATAGGGACAAAACCCGATAAACTCAATAATTCGAGGATGGAATTGTAGTGATATTTCACACCGATTGTTTTCCCAGTTCCTAATATTACAAACATCAGTCTTTAATAAATCGGCAACCTGTTTTTGGGTTAAACTCAAATCGAGCCGTTTTTTGCGAAGGAAATCGCCCAGCGTCACGGGGTTATACGGATATGGGCGACCAACCGGAGTAGTATAAACCGGCTTTTTTGCGGAAATTATATACTGGCATTTTAGCAACGCGGGGATGCCCGTGCGGCTATTTCGGCTCGAACCGCGAATGCCGTTGCAGCCCGCCGCAGATTCAGCGTTACGTCGGCAAAATTTCCGGACCGCTGCTGGACAGAATCGACATTCACGTCGACGTTCCGGCGGTCAATTTCAAGGAGCTGCGCGGAAAAAACGCGCCGCCCGGCGAAAGCTCAGCCGCGATTCGCGAAAGAATCGTCAAGGCGCGGCAGATTCAGCTCGGGCGTTTCGCGGGCGAGGGCGTTTTCTCGAACGCCGCGATGAGTTCCGGGCAAATCCGAAAATATTGCCGACTCGACGCCCAGAGCGAAAGCCTGCTCGAACGCGCGATGTTGCGGCAGGGCTTATCGGCGCGCGCGCACGACCGCATTTTAAAAGTCGCCCGCACGATTGCCGATTTGGAAACGAGCGAAAACATCGAGCCGACGCACATCGGCGAAGCCATCGGCTATCGTTCGCTGGACAGAAATTACTGGTCGTGAATTGAGATAAAAAGTGCAGGCGAAAATTTTTTTGCCAAATCAGAAATAAAAAAGTAAAATCATTTTGCTCCGGCGTCAGGCAACTAACTTTTGGACATAGCACGTCGTAAACAGCGCTGAAGTTTTACATTTCGGTTAAATTTAGAGGTGATTAATTAACCTTTGGAAGTAATTCAATGAAAAGATTTTCGCTGGCTCTCGTGATTATCGCGTGTTGCGTTTCTGTCTTTTATGGACAGGCGGCAACATTCAAAGCAAAACCGAGAAGGGCAGTCAGCCCCAAAAAAGAGGCTGTCAAATTGAATAAGAAAAAGGCTGCCAGGTCCGGTGCGCCGAGTCAGGGCAGCATAATTCGGAATACCGATTTGAGTGTTATCTCGGCGATAAAGGGCGGCGATGTTTTTATCGGCGGGCGCGGCATTTCCTTTGAAGGTGAAAAAATTCGCGGCTACGGTCTTTTAGTGAAAATTTCCAACGGGGAAATCCTTTTCAGGGAACTCCCGTTTTTAGGCGATATTCGGGATATTTTCTTTCTCGATAACCTGACCGGCTGGGTGACGGGATACGACGGAATTTTCAGAACCACGGACGGCGGCGAGACGTGGAAAAAACTCGAGTTTTCCAGCATGAACGGTCCTTTATTTTTTCTCGATGCCGATAACGGCTGGTATTTTTCTCAGAGCGGGAAATTGAACCGGATAAAAGGAGAAAAGGTCGAGACGTTAAAGGAGTTTGAAGGGTTTATCCATGTTAAGAAGCTGCAATTTACGAGTCCTGAGCGCGGCTGGCTGAGATATGTCGAGAATAGTCGGAATGTGTTTTTACAGACGAAGGACGGCGGAAGAAATTGGAATCCTGTAAATGTCGGCGAAGACGCGCCGCACGATTTTCAATTTTTCAACGACTACGAAGGTTTCGTGCTGGTCGCGGACGGTTTGTATTACACAAACGACGGCGGCGAAAACTGGCAGCCGGTCAGAAAGGAAGCTGAAAGGGAATGGTTCGGTAAACTTTACTTTCAAGACCGTAATACAGGCTGCATAATCGGACAGAAAGATTGTTTCACCAATGATGGCGGAACCAGCTGGAAATGCGCCGAGCCTCTGAAAGAGCTTGGAAATAGGATTATCAGAGGCTTTGTTTTTACCGATGCTCGTAACGGCTGGCTTCTGAGCGAGGACGGGCTTTACTTCACGGAAAACGGCGGGACTGTCTGGCGAAGACAACCGCTTTCGTTTAGTGACGGCTATTTTTAATTCGATTTTATAGCCAACTGCGGCGACGGCTGCTCTGATTACGCGCGATAATATTTATTTTCGGCGGAAGTTACTGAACGAAAAAACTTTGCCAAATCCAAAATAAAAAAGTAAAATCATTTTGCTCTTGCATCAGGCAACTAAATTTTGGAGGTTGCACATCATAGACAGGGACGAAGTTTTACATTCCGAAAACGAGCTTTTAGGGGCAAATATGGACTTAACCGCAGCCGCAGCAGCAGTTGTGACCGGTGACGATGTGCCGTTTCCAATCGATGAAAACAGCCAGAACGTTCCTGTAAGCGTTTCTCCGTCTGTTAATCCGACAACAGAAAACGTTATCAAAGCAAGCGATTCCGATTTTGAGCTGGCGCAGAAAGCCGCCTCGGGAAATATGGCGGCGTTCGAGCGCATCTACGAGCGTTATCATCGCCGGACTTACAGTTTGTGTTTGCGGATGACGAACAGCGCGACCGAAGCCGAAGATTTGACGCAGGAAGTTTTTATTCAGCTTTTCCGGAAAATCGGCAGCTTCCGCGGCGAATCGGCTTTTTCGACCTGGCTGCACCGGATGACGATTAATCAGGTTCTGATGCACTTTCGCCGGCGCGGCGTGCAGAACGAAAAAACCACCGAAGACGGCGAAATGCCGGAACAAATCGTCAAGGGAACGGAAAATTACAACAAGATGCCGATTCTCGACCGAATCGCCATCGAC
>JALZHR010000489.1 GCA_030860665.1 Acidobacteriota bacterium | reverse complement strand
TGCGTCGAGATAAAGCCGGGCTGCTGCTTGAGAAAGGCTGCATCGTCAGACCACGCCGCGAGAAAGGCGTCCACATCCTCGGGCGCGACCTTAAACTGGTTGATAAGAATAACGGGGCTTGTCTCGCCCTGCCCCATCTGCTGCTGAAGCGTCACCGCTTCGTCCATCTCGACCATCTTGACCATGAATTTATTTTTCTTCCTTTCCTGCCTGCCTGCCTGCCTACCTACTTATTTACCCGCCTGCGGTTTGTTATAGTCTGACCGGCTGCGTCCTTTCCGCGCCGAATCTTCGGCAAAAATCCGCACGAAGCGTTTTTCTGCGGCTGCAAATTCTTTGGTTTTAGTATTTTGCCTCGATAAAAGCGGATTCGGCTTATCGCCGTTTGAAGTGAATTTAGTTTATTTCCGGGCGCGTGTCAATAACTTTCCGCACGAAGCTCGAATCGATTTTTGCCGAAAAAAAAGGCTGAATCAGCTACATAAACGTGTGGTGATTATCGTTTCCGACGGCTCTATATTTATTTACGACAAGGCGGGAAATTTATAAATAAACATTGATGGAGAAAAAGGAACGTGAACAATAAATTCTTAAACAAAATTAATCTTTTCTTATTATTTTCGATTTTGCTGCTTGCCGGAGCGGCTCAGCAAACCCTGGCTGCGACGCGAACGGTGACGAAAATCGCCGATACGAACGACGCCGTCTGTAACGCCGACTGCTCGCTGCGCGAAGCGGTCGCCGTCGCGCTGGACGGCGACGAAATCGTGTTTCTGCCTAATCTGGCGGGCGGCACGATTACGCTTTCGAGCTCAATCAGCATCTCTAAAAGCATAACCATTAGCGGCATCGATAATTTAAAAATATCGGGCGGCGGGCTGGTCAGCATTTTCAGAGTTATGAATAAAGCGCACCTGACGCTGAGAAATTTAGACCTCGGCTGGGGCTATATGGACGACCGACCGCAGCCGTGGGTCGGCGTCGGAGGCGCGATTGCCGTCTACTGGTCGTCGCTCACGGTAGACGACTGCTACATTCATAACAGCAAGGCAGCCACCACGGGCGGAGCTATCTGGGCGGTCGGCAGCGTCGTCAGCATCCAAAACAGCCTGATTTCCGCCAACAAAGCCATTTCGGGCGGCGGCGGAATTTCCATTCAAGGCAGCCGTCTCAGCGTCAGCAATACGAGGCTCAACCTTAACACCGCCGGATTCAACGGCGGCGCGGCGTGGATTTCCGACAGTTCTATGCGGATGAGCGATACGAGCATTTATAAAAACAGCTCCGCAAAAAACGGCGGCGCGTTATATCTGACGGAAGCCAACGCCGACGGCTATTATTCAATCGTCAATTCAGCCATTCATAACAACAGCGCGCAGAACGGCGGCGGCATCCACAATGACGCGGCGCTGTATCTGATTAACTCGACCATTTCCACCAATTACGCGACGGCGGGCAACGGCGGCGGCTTGAGCAATCACGATACGGCGCTGCTGCGCAACGTGACCGTGACGCTCAACAACGCTTCGGGCGACGCCGGAGGAATCGACTCGGTCGGCGGCGACGTCAATTTCGGCAACACGATTGTCGCCGGCAACACCAGCGTGAATAACTTTTCGCCGAATATGAAGGGCGACGTTACTTCAGCCGGTTTTAACGTCATCGGACCGTCAGCCGGAGCTGTTTTCTGGGGCGACCAGACGGGCAATCAATTCAACGTTCTCGACCCGATGCTGAATCCGCTCGCTTTCAACGGCAGCATCACGCTGAATCATTATCCGAAAGCGGGCAGCCCCGTGATTGACGCCGGTTCGGACGCACTGGCGACCGACCAGTTCGGCAATATGCTGCCGACCGACCAGCGCGGCTTTAACCGAATCTTCGGCGGCGTGGTCGATGTCGGCGCGGTCGAGCTGTCGAATTGATAAGCGGCGTTTACGGGCGATTTGTGATTTCCCGTAATTCATAACCGCTCTCGCGCCCGATGCGCTAAATAAAGCCGGAAATTCCGTCGATTCAAATGAATCGGGCAGGATTTCCGGCTTTCTCGCGTGCGCAAAATAAAGCCTCGCTTTTTTTTTGACACTTTCGGACTTTTGTTTTTCGCGTTAGAGGTCGGACGGAAGCCGGAAATTCATTTCCGGCAATTTCAAAAAAGCAAAGGTGAGGAAAAATGAAGAAATTATTTTTGATTATTACGGCGGTTTTTTTTAGCTACGTTCTGGTCGGCAATTTATTCGACAAGATTATTTTTCCGGAAGCCGAACCCGGCGCGGATTTCTACCCGCGCGAAAATCAGGTTTTCGTCAGCAAAAGCGAAGGTTTTCGCCAGACCGTGCTCAAGCGCGAGAACGGTCTGGTCTGGCTCGAGCTTGTGCTTGAGCCGCACGCGCCCGGACCGCCCGAACACATCCACGGCGAGTTTCCGGAAAAATTTATCGTCGCCGAGGGAACGCTGAGCCTGATGGTTAACGGCGAAAAGAAAATTCTGCGCGCGGGCGAATCGCTTCTGGTTCCGCCCGGAACGGCTCACCGACCGTTTAACGAGACTGATTCGCCAGTCGTCGTCAAAGGACCGCTCGTGCCCGAATACGCGATACCGGAAAAGTTCTCGATTTTTCTGACGCAAGCCTACGGCTACTTTGACGAATCGGCGTCGAACAGCCAGCCGCCGCGCGTTTTGCTGCAAATGTCGCGGTTCAGCCCCGAATACGAGACCTGGCTGGCTTCGCCGCCCGTGTTTCTGCAAAAAATCCTGTATTTCGTTATCAGCCCGGCGGCGCGCCTGCTCGGCTATCGCCGGTATTACGAGAAATACAAGCCGCCGGTTAGTTAAACAATCGGACGTTTATAAAACGGTCTGCCGGAATTTCGAGGAAAGGATTGCGGGGAAGTTTCAGCCGTTTTCGGATTTCAGCGGCTGTGATTTTCAAACCCGATTCGTTTTAATAAATCGTCGAATCGCGGGTCGCCGTGAAGCGGCTTTAACCGGCGCGAGACTTTGGTGAAGACCATCCAGTTTGAGCGTTCCTGAAAGGCGCGTTCGAGCCAGTAGAAAGCCTTATCCTTATCGCTTAGACCGGCGTAAGCTTCCGCCAGTAAAAACGCCGGAAACTCTTTTTTCTGCGCTTTCGCTTCCAGGCTCGCCGCGATTTTCAAGGCTTCCGCCCTGCGCCCGGAAATTGCGTAAAGGTGCGCCGTCAGCGTTTCCGCCAGCACGTCCGCCGGAGAAATTCGCCGGGCTTTTTGCAGGGCTTCGTTCGCTTCGTCGAACCTGCCTTCTTCCGTATAAATTTCGGCGAGATTCGTGTAAGCGCGGGCGTAATTCGGGTCGCGCCCGAGGGTTTGTTTGAGCTGCGCCCCGGCTTCGTCGAAACGCCCGGCAATATACAAAGCCCAGGCGATGTTAGATGAAATGCCCTTTGAATTCGGGTCGAACTGCTGGGCGATTCTCAACTCGTTTAAGGCTTCATCGGTGCGTCCCATCGCAATCAGAAAATTCGCGTAGGAAGAATGCGTTTCCGGGTTGTTCGGCGCAAGCTGAATCGCCTGCCGGTATTCGCCTTCCGCGCCCGCGAAATCCCAGTCGTAGACGAATTTTATCGAAGCCAGTGGAATGTAAACCGAGCCGAGCGTCGGCTCGATTGCCAGCGCTTTCATCGCCGCTTCTTTCGCCAGCGGATAGCCTTCGTGCGGCTCGAGCGTGCGATAGGCGGGCGCCATCCGGTAAGACAGAGCCAAGCCCTGATAAGCCAGAGCGTAATTTGCGTCCAGCTCCAGAGCCTGCCGGTAAAATTCGATTGATTTACGATTGCCTTCAGCCGTCGCTTTCTGCCGCTCGAATTCGCCTTTCAGATAAAGTTCAAAAGCCTGCGGATTTTCCGTGTAACCGCGCGAGACGATTTGTTTCTGCTCGCCGCCCGCTCTGCCAATTTTGAATTGCGCCGCGACGTCGCTCGCCATTTTATTCTGGATAAAAACCAGCTCCGATTCCTTGCCGGCGTATTGAAAAGACCGAATCCGCGAGCCGTCGGAAACGTCAATCAGTTCGAGAAAAATCTCTACCCTGTCGCCGCTTCCGGAAAGCCTGCCGGACAAGACCGCGCCGACGTTCATTTCCTTGCCCGCCTGTTCCGGCGAAATCTGCGCTCCCTTATATTTTAGGACGGCGGAGCGCGCCATAACCTGAATTTCGGGCAGATAAGACAGGCGATTGATGAGATTATCGCTCAGCCCGTCGCACAAAAAATCGTTTTCGGGATTCGAGGTTTCGTTTTTGAAGGGCAGAATCGCCAGCGAGCGCGGCGCGGCTTGCTCGCTGCGGGCTTCGATTTGAGAGCCGTTTTTTTCGGACACGAAAACGAAGACGGAAAACGCCGCGCCTAAAATCAGAATCGCCAGAATCGCCGCCAGTCCGAGTTTATATCCCCCGTTTCGGAAAAAAGCTCTTTTGCCGGTCGAGTGCGGCGCTGACGGCTCCGCTTGCTGCGGTTCTGTCGTTTGTATTAACGTTTCGGCTTCGACCGCTTCGCCGCTCAGACAACGCTCGATGTCCCCGGCGAGCGCGGCGGCGGTTTGATAACGCTCGCCCGGATTTTTTCGCAGGCATTTCAAAATCACCTTTTCGATTTCGCCGGAAAGCTCTTTTTGCAGCGATTCGACGTCTTTGGCGCGGCGCGACAGCAGAATATCCGAGAGCGAGGTCGCCGAAGGGCTTGCGCCGACCGGCAGCAGGTTGTCCTCGCGCGTGATGCCGGTGCTCGGTCGCAACGGTTCTTCTTCGCAGATGACGCGGGCGATTTCGTGCGGCGCGCGGCTTTTGAAACAATACGGGCGATGCCCGGTCAATAGCTCGTAGAGCACCACGCCGAGGCTGTAGATGTCCGAGGCGAACGTCACCGGAAAACCCGAAACCTGTTCGGGCGAAGCGTATTCGGGCGTCATCAGGCGCATCGCCGTCTGCGTCGGGTCGATGGTCGAAACGCCGATTTCCGCATCCAGAACCTTGGCGATGCCGAAATCGAGCAGCTTGACCGTGCCGTCCGCTTTGACCAGAATGTTCGAAGGCTTGAGGTCGCGGTGAACGATTTGCCTTCGATGCGCGTATTCGACTGCCGAGCAGATTTGCAGAAAAAGCGCGAGCCGTTCGTCGATAGAGAGTTTTTTGTCGTCGCCGTATTGGTAAAGCGGTTTTCCGTCGACGTATTCCATCACGAAATACGGCAGATGGTCGTCGGTCGTGCCGCCGTCGAGCAGCGAGGCGACATTCGGGTGAGCCAGCGCGGCGAGAACCTGTCGTTCCTGCCGGAAACGGCGCAGGATAAAATCCGTATCCATCCCGCGCTTGATGAGCTTGACGGCAGCCTGCCGCCGAAACTCGCCGTCGACGCGCTCCGCCAGATAAACCGCGCCCATTCCGCCGCGCCCGAGCTCGCCCGTCAGACGATACGCGCCGATTATTTTTCCGAGCAAAGGGTCATCATCGTCATCATTCGCCGACGCCGCCTTCGCTTCGGCAAAAAAATCCGCCGCGTTTTTTTCAATCGCCGGGCGGCTCATCAGGCTTCCGGCTTCTTCGTCCTGTCTGATTAAATCTTCGACCGCGCGACGCAGTTGCTCGTCATCGCCGCATTTATCGCGCAGAAAACGGGCGCGCTCCGCCGCGGTAAGCTCAATCGCCCCGAGAAAAACTTCCTTGATTTTCTCCCAATTTTCGGCTGACATCTTCAGGTTTTGCTCAGCTGCCCGTAAAGCCAGGCGCGAGCGAGCTTCCAGTGACGCTTGACGGTGCTCAGCGATAAGCCCATAACTTCGGCGGTTTCTTCAAACGTGAGACCGCCGAAATAACGCAGCTCGACTAATTTCGCCAGCTCTTCATCGACCTCCGCGAGATTTTTAAGGGCGTCGTCCAGCGCGACCAGCTCGGCGCTCATTTCGACGGCTTTGTCGATATTTTCGTCCAGTTGCAGCTTATCCAGCTTGCCGAAGCGTTTTTCCGCATTCCGCGCCCGCGCGTAGTCGACCAGAATCCGCCGCATCACCTGCGCCGCGACGCCGAAAAAATGCGCCCGGTTCTGCCACGTCACCGAACGCTGGTCAATCAGTTTCAAATAGGCTTCGTGAACCAGCGCGGTCGGCTGCAGTGTGTGCCCGGCGCGCTCGTCCCGCAGGTAATTTCCGGCGATGCCTTTCAATTCGTTATAAATAAGCCCGAAAATTTCGTTGACGACCGTCCGGTTTCCTTCCGAAAGCTGAATCAGCAGATTTGTAACATCGTGCGACATATTTGAAAAAAATGAGTTTTAGTATAAGTAATAGCGGCAGATTTGTATATGCCCGTGCCGCAGCCTCCGCGCAAAAAAACTCGGTCGGTTCTGAACGATGTCGAAACGGCGGAACGGGCGTCCGGATTTCTTAAAAAGAAGTGCCAGGATTGACCGTTCTCATAAATTTAACCGGCGCGGGCTTTCAATCGGCTCGTTCCGGCTTTACACTAATGTTTCACCGGACTTATTTGGAGAAGTTTGCAAGGAGGATTATGGACGATAGACCATTTGGTGAAGATTTGGAGATAAACGGGAACGATTCGCCGGAGGGAATCAGCGCCGACGAGGAAAAGCTGCTTGACGAGCTCGGGCTGTTCGGCGATGCGCGCCGCAGATTTCTGGGGCACAGCATCGCGGGCGGTCTCGGCGTCTTCGCACTTCAACTGCTGGCGAAGGAGAAAGCCCTCGCCGCGCTCAACGCGCCGCCCGACGCCGTTTTCGCCCAGAACGCGGGGCTGGAAAACGCCGTCAAAGTCTCTCTGAAAATCAACGGCGAGCCGCGAAGTCTGGAAGTGGATTCGCGAACGGCGCTGCTCGACGCGCTGCGCGAAAAACTCGATTTGACCGGTACGAAAAAAGGCTGCGACCAGGGACAATGCGGCGCGTGCACGGTTATCGTCGACGGGCAGCGCGTCTTGTCGTGCCTGACTTTAACGGCTCAGTGCCAGGGCAAAGAGGTGACGACCATCGAAGGACTGGCGAAAGGCGACGAGCTGCACCCGATGCAGGCGGCTTTTATCAAGCACGACGGCTTTCAGTGCGGCTACTGCACGCCGGGACAAATCTGCTCGGCGGTCGCGCTTCTTAACGAAGCGAAAAACGGCGACGCCAGCCACGTCACCGGGAATCTGCGGACGCGCGCCCGAAACATAAAGCTCTCCGACGAGGAAATCCGCGAGCGGATGAGCGGCAACATCTGCCGCTGCGGCGCGTATCCGGGCATCGTCGCCGCGATTCGCGAAGTGCAGTCAGGGCGCGAAACGGCGCAGACCTGGCA
>JALZHR010000461.1 GCA_030860665.1 Acidobacteriota bacterium | reverse complement strand
GAACCAGGGATAACCGGCGATAATCGTTTTGCCTGCGCCGCGCGCGACGACGAACTGGTCGGCGGCTAAAACGAGCTGTCTCGTGAAATCGTCTTTTGCCGCCGGCGCTTTTTCGATTAACTTTTCGCGGCGGATGATTTCGGATTCTTCAAAATTGGCGGCGGCGTCGAAATCGCGCATTTCCGTCGAAGCGATGACGATTGCCGAATCGCTCAAATCGAATTTCAAAACAAACGGCTGAAACAAATCTTCGTGAAAAGCAAAGCCGCGTTCACGTTCAATCGCGTATTCAAAATTGCGATACCAGAAACCGCTTTTATCGACGCTCCGCGCGTTGTGATTAAAAAACAGCGCGGTCATTTCATCAACAGGTTTAACGGAAACGGCGTTTTCCGACACAACTTCGTAATCCGCCTTAAAATCGGCGTTTTCGTGCTGCAGGGCGTGATAATCGCAAAACGACAACAGAGGCTTTAATTCGAGCTTGATTTCCGGTCTTCGGTTTTCTTCGGGCGGCTCGTCAACGACCACCGACCACCGGCAAACCGTGGAATTTTCGCCGTAAATCATAAAAACCTTTTTCTCGAGCCGGACGCCGCCCGCTTCAAAAGTCCAGACGGGAAACGGGTCGAGACGAAAGTTTTTCAGATATCGAAAGCCTTCGGGATAAACTCTGTTCGGATATTGATTCGACGAAAGCTCGAAGGCTTTGCCGTCGACGAAAAGCGTTTCTTCAAACTTGGAAAGCATCGTCACGCGCCCGAGCGGTGGTCTGGTCGCGGCGGTCAAAAGCCCGTGATAGCGGCGCGTGTTCGCCCCCGAAATCGTGCCCGCAGCGAAACCGCCGATGCCGTTAGTTTCGAGCCATTCTCTGGTCGAAGCGTTTTGAAAATCCGCGCAAATGTCCGTCCCGAAGCTAATCATTCCCGGTTAAGTCTATCACTTTTTGTCTGTTGATTATTCCAAAAGCTCTAAAAGACTAACTTAGGTTTTAAAAAGCCGCAAGATAGAAAGAAATTAAAATCGTAAAAAAATTGTAGGGGCAGGCACTTGGGCGTGCCCCTACATTCGCTCTCGAATCTAGCTGAATAAGCCTTCGGTGATTCCCTTTTCGTAAACGATAAACAGACCGAGCGCAACGCTGACCAGACCGGCGACGCTTTGCAGGATGTGGTTGAAGCGGTTAAAGCGGCGAGCGGTCAGGGTAAAGGGCAAGCCGACGAGCAGGCTCATCAGCATCATTCCGCCGATTGAGCCGATGCCGAAGATGATGATGTAGAGCAAGCCGAGCGTTTGCGATTCGATGGTCGGGATAATGAGCAGCATCAGCGCGGCGCTGCCCGCCAGACCGTGAATCATCCCGATAATCACGGCGCGCGGGCTGAAGGAAAATCCGTGATGCGTGTGCGGCTGTTCTTCGCCTGTCGCCGCCGCGCCGCGGTCGTGAATGTGCGGGTGAACGTGAACCCGGTCGCCGTGCTCGTGCGCGTGAAAATGCAGATGACCGCCGCGCAGCAGCTTTCTCAAAACGTTCAATCCGAGCAGAACCAGCATCACGCCGACCGCGAATTCCAGAACTCTTTCCGTCCGCTCGCTGATTTGAAAATCGAGCAGCAGCACGAAAACGCCCGCCAGAAACAGCGAAATCGTATGTCCCAAGCCCCACAAGCCGCCGATAATCGCCGAGCCGAAAAGGCTGCGCCGCTCGGTGACGATGGTCGAAACCGCCGCAAGATGGTCGGCTTCGGTCGCGTGTTTCAAGCCGAGCAGAAAGCCGAAACCCAAGATTCCCAAAGTAGATGTAGCGGATAACGCCGCTAAAAATTCCGTCATATTTTTTTACGCCAGTGAATTATAACAGATTATCGCGCCGACCGAGGCAATCACAAACGCGCTGAAAACCGGGACGGTTTTGACCAGCCGGTTTTCCGCCAGCCGCGAATTGCCGATTGTCCTGCCGACGTAAAGAAAAATCAAGCCGACCGCCGTCAAAGTCGCCGCCAGACCGAGACTGAAAGCGAACGTCAGAATCAAACCGAAGCCCGCGCGCCCGAGCGAAATCGCCGACAGCATCAAAACCAGCGCCGAAGGACACGGCAGAAGCCCGCCCGAAATTCCCAAGCCGAGCAGGCTTTTCCACGAAATTTCTTCCGGCGGCAGATGCGAATGCGTGTGCCCGTCGTGAGTATGCGTAAACAGGTCGGAACCGCCTGCGGCAGCGGGCTGGTTCAAGTCTAAAGGCTCGTGCGAATGAAATTCACCGTGCGAATGCGAATGATGCTCGCCGTCGTGATGATGATGCCCGTGTTCGTCGTGCGAATGAGCGTGATGATGCGCCGCCTGCCAGCCCAGAATGCCGAACAGCCTGTCTTTGAAAAGGCTGATGCCGATAAAGAAAACGAGCAAGCCGGAGACGAAATTCAAAAACGGCATAATCTTTTCGGGCAGAATGTAATTCGACGCGAAAAGCGTAATCAAGCCGAGCGCGAAAACGCCGAGCGTGTGGGTAATCGTCACCGTTAGACCGAGAAAAGCGGCGTGCTTTATTGTTCCGCGCGAGCCGACCAGATAAGCGCCGACCACGGTTTTCCCGTGTCCGGGCGACATCGCGTGCATCGCGCCCAAGCCGAAGGCGGCAAGCAGACCGAAAAGCGCAATCGCGGGCGTCAGCTCTTTAATCTCCAAAAGCTCCGCCAGTTTATCCTTCTGCACGAAAGCGGTCGCGTGACCGTCGCGGTTTTGCAGCAACTTCGCATTTGACGGAAGCGCGCTCGCGCCGGTCGTAAAGGAAAACTCCGCCGCCCGCTCGCGCAGTGGCGCGTCCAGCGTTTCCTGCGGATAAGCTTTTAATTCGTCCGTCACGCCGCTGCCGTATGCCGTGCTGTCGAAAACATCGACGCCGCTTTCGCGGGCTATGACGATTTCGTTCCAGCCGAGCCGTTCGGCGTAATTTTTGTTTTCAAATTTAACCTGGTTGATGCCGTCGGCGTTTACCGGAAAATCGGCGATTAAATTCCATTTGATTTTCAGCGTCAGCAGATTTCCCGCGCCGCTTTCGAGCTGAATTTCTTTCGCTTCGGCGCGCAGCCCGAGCGGCTCGTTATTAACCGTCAAAACCAGATTTCTCAACAGTTCCGGCGTAATTTCATCGGCATAAGCGTCCAGCTCGCCGGCGGAAAGCGAGCCGTCTTTATCGGCGTCGATTTCCCCTCGCGCCTGAAACGTCGGGATTTCCGCCAAGTCCAGAATTTGCCGCACTTTTATCCGATTTTTCCCGACTTCGAGACGCGAATATTGATTGACGCTGAAATTTCCCAGCGGATGCGCCGACGCCACCGAAAAAGCGACCGCCAATATAAAAAGAATCGCCGAAACAAAAAATTTTCCTTTCATCATTCGCCTCTTTCGTTATCTCAGTTCCGCCAGAGCTTTTCGCGCGTTGTCCGCCTGCAAAAGGTCGAACGCCGGATTCGCCTGCAAAGCCGATTGTAGATAGCGCGCGGCTTCTTTTTCATTGCCCAGAGCCTTTTCAATCATTCCGGCGTGATAAAAAATCCGCGCGTCCTTCGTTTTCAGCCGCATCGCCCGGTTAATCGCCGCGCGCGCTTCCTCAAATTTCCCCTTGCGATAGAGACACCAGGCGTAGACGTCAGCCGTAAAAATGTCGTTCCGGTTCGCGTTTTCCTGCGCGGCAATCGTCAGCGCCTCATCCGGGCGCAGGTCGCGGTCTGCCCACAAAAGAGCGAGCCGCCGCAAATCCGTGCTGCCGAATTCCCGCTCCATAACCTCCGCCAAATCGTATTGCCGCGCCGCTTTTTCCGCGTCGCCCGTTTTCGCGTATAAATCGCCGAGCGCGATGACGGTTTCGACCAGCGGAACGCGGTTTTGCGCGTCGTTGTAAAGCCTGATTGCCGTCTCGAAATCGCCCTGCGCCGCGCGCGATTTGGCTTTGCCCGCCAGCGCGAGGTGATAATTCGGGAAAATCCGCAAAGCCTCGTCGTATCGCTTTTCAGCTTCCGCAAATTTCCCGATTTTGAAATATTCGTCGCCGAGATGCGCGAGACACCAGCCCTGCGCCTCGCGGTTTTGCGGGTCGGCGGCGCGCGCCGCCAGAGTCATCGACTCAATCGCTCCGGGCGAATCGCCGTGCAGAGAGCGAAGT
>JALZHR010000456.1 GCA_030860665.1 Acidobacteriota bacterium | reverse complement strand
AAACGCGACTCTGCCGGTGTCGTGGCGCGTCAGTCGCGTCCGCGTGTAATTAAGCTGCGCCTGCCACGCCGACGTCGGCTGGTAACGAATCGAGGATTCGATAAAAAGCTGGTCGCCCGGTCCCGGGTCGAGTCCTGGGCGCGGCACGGTGCAGTTCACCACGCCCGCGCACTGCTGCTGCCACGCCAGATACGGCGCGCTGACACGCGGGTATTTCGGTCCCGCGCCGAAATCGTAATCGAGATTGCCGACGCTGTGGCTCAAAACCAGAAGGAAGAAAAGCTGCTTGACCGGCGTGGTTTCGATAAAGCCGTAAATTTCCTTGCGGTGTGCCGAGCGCTCGGAATCCGTGCCGAAAAATGCGCCGCGGCGCGTGAGCGTCCGTTTCGCTCCGAACTCGTGCTCGAACACTCGCTCGTAGCCGTATTCCGCGCCCAATCCGAGAAAGGTCTGCCGCTGAAAGGCGAGCATTCCCTGCGTGTTCGACTGAATTCCCTGGCTGCGACCGTCCCAGTCGTAGTTGATATTCGTCGAGTTGTTGATGCGCTTAAAGACGATGGTTTTCTTCGCGTCGCGGTCGGTCTGATACTGGATGAACGAGCCGAGATAATTCGTATCGACGCGGTTGGTGAATCCGACGTCGGCGCGGTATTCACGGGTTCTGCCGGTAGCCAGGTAATTCATATACAGATTTCTGTCCTGGCGTTCCAGATAAACGCGGTAGCCCAAGCCGTTGCCGGTGCGATATTCCTCAAGCTTGTCGCCGCATTTCCTTTCGTTGTAAAGCGCCTGCCCTTGATTTACGTCCGGCTCGAAATTCGGGTCGAAAATGCAGCTCCGCGAATTCGTTCCGACGACCTGGAATTCGGTGACGACTTTCTGCGTCAGGCGAAACCGACCGTCGAATCCGAGCGTGTTGTTATGCAAATCGGGAAAGTGGTAAGTCGTGGCGAACATTCCGAGATTGTGCTGCCTGCCGATGTCGCGCTTGATTCGCAGAACGCCGATGTCGGCGTTTTTGTCGACGAAACGCTCGATGCTGCACAGCCGCGTCGGGTCTGCGAGCTGCTCGCGCTGGCAAATCAAAAGGCTCTCGCGCTCGTCAGGCGAGAAATTTCCGGGCGCGTTGTCCGAGGCATACATCAGACCGAACGTGTTTTTTCCGCGTCTGCCGGTCAGCTTCGCCGCGATATCCGGGTCGACGATGGCGCGCGTGTTGACGATGTTTAGCCCGCTCTGGAAAATATCGTTTCTTTCCAGAAAGAACGGGCGTTTTTCCTGAAAGAAAATCGGGAAACGAACGTTGGCGGTCGAAACGGGCGCGTCCGCCTCGACCTGCGCGAAATCGGGATTGTAGGCGAAATCGAGCGTGATGGTCGGCGTCAGGCTGAATTTCGCGGTCATCCCGAAATCGGTTTTGATGCCTTCGTTAACGAAGCGTCCCGCCGGGTTGCCGTCGAAGGTAAATGCGGTGCGCCTGCCGGATTGGCTGACGGTAAAGCTCGGATTGATTTCGAGCTGGCGCGTCGTTTCGATGCCTTCCAAGCCCGTGATGTGACCGGCTTGATTGAGCCAGCCGGCGATGCTCCGGTTGGTCGGCATCCACGAGTTGTATTCGTTGTTGTTGTATTTAACGCGGCGGTTGATGTGCAAGCCCCACTGTTTGTTTTTGCCCGCCTCGTAGCGAAGAGATTTGAAGGGAATCGCGACCTCGATGGTAAAGCCGTCCTCGGTCAGCACGCCCTTCGATTCCATAATGATGTCGAGACTGTAATCCTCGCCGCGTCCTTCGGTGAACGTTCCGTCCGCCTGGATGCCGAGCGGGTTGAAAAACAAAAGGTAAGCCTGGCGCTGGTCGTTGAAAGTATCGAGGTGAACCAGCACGTAATCGTCGCTGAAAATATTGTCGCGGCGCGCGACCGTAGCGCGCACCTTGTCCCTGTCCTGCTTGACGCGAAAAGCCATATAAAGATTTTTCGCGTCGTAGCCCATCATAAACTCGGTCGGGTGCGTCGGTTTCACGTTATCGCCGGGATTCGTCTGCACAAAATCTCCGAAAACGGCTGCGCTTTGCCAGACGGCGTCGTTTAACTGCCCGTCAATCACGGGCGGCGCGTCGAAACGCGGAATGCGCGCCGCCGCGTTTTTCGGCACATACGGCGAGAACGCCGCGGGTTTCGTCTCGCCGACGCTTCTGTTAATGACGGAAGCCGGAGTTTCCGGCTCGCGCGCGTCAATCGCCGGAGACGGCGACGGCTGCACCGTTTCGCTCGTTTTCGGCTGCGTGGTATCGATCTGCGCTCCGATAAAGCTCGTGCTTAAAAATATAACGAATATAAGAGCAGTCGAATTTCTGACCCAATGCGGAAGAAGAAAGCTTTTCATAAATTTAAAAAAAACACTCGATGAATTAATTTTTGTATGGACTTCTTACCGGTGAAAAAATGATTTCAACAGTAAAAACCCCGCGGGCGGTTATTTTATGACAGTTTTTTTTACGAATAATTTTAATCGTCTAATCGACGCAGTATTGTCGATTGTAATATAGGCGTTTTCCCCGGAAAGCAAAATAAGTTTGTGATTAACGGCGCGTCTCGCAGGATAGAGCGTTTACGAGGCGGGATATGCGGCGCGCCAGTAATCATCTCCGACAAAGCGGAAATACGCCGTCGTGCGGATTTTCCTGCTTTCACTTTTAGCAACCGCTTACTCCGCCCGCTTTTATCCGGACAACAGCCGAGCCTTAAATTCAATCTAAAGGGACAAATAAAAGCAGTCTGAATTTCGAGGAATTATATTTTTTCGGATTTAACCTCGCCGAATTTTTTATGATGCTAAAAAAGCTGAAAATAAATTTTAAAACGTCGATTTTACTGGCGCTGACCGTCTTTGCGCTTTCCTGCTCCGAGCCGAGCGCCGGTCACCGGAATCACGCCGAAACCGCCTCGCAGAATCAAAAGGCGGAAACGACTTCCGCGAACGCGGCAACCGCCGATTCTCAAAATCATAACGACCCGCATATGCGAATGACGCACCTGCGCGAGCCGCGCCCGGAAGACGAGGCGCGCGCCCGGGAAATCGCCGACCGTGCGCGACAGGCGATTGAAAAGTATCAGGATTACAAGGTCGCCCTGCGCGACGGCTTTGAAATCCTTTTGCCCGAAGTTCCGCAGAAAATGTATCACTTCAACAAGCTGGCGAATTATATGGAAGCCGAAAGCCGCTTCAACCCGGAACGCCCGACTTCCCTGCTCTACGAAAAAACCGGCGACGGCGCGGGTTATCGTTTAATCGGCGTGATGTATACCGCGCCCGCCGGAATGCCGGAAGACGAGCTGAACGAAAGAGTGCCGCTCAGCGTGACCCAGTGGCACGAGCACGTCAACATCTGCCTGCCGAGAGGCAGCGACACCTTTAAAGGCTTAATCGGGCAGGGCGACAAATTCGGTCTGGAAGGTTCGATTACGACCAAAGAAGAATGCGCGGCGGCTGGCGGTCAATTCCTGCCGCGCCTGCTCGGCTGGATGGTGCATTTGTATCCTTACGAACAAACGGTCAAAGAAATGTGGGCGGTCGAGCGACAGATGAACACGGGCGGCGGCACAAGCCACTCGCATTAAAACCGGATGACCATAATAGAAAAGCAGCCACGCGATAAAAATTGCGGGGGCACGCCCAAGTGCCTGCCCAAAACGTCCGAATGGACGCTAAGAATGAATAACCACGAAATTTCACGAAAGGAACACGAAAATTTTTATGATTTATTTCGTGTCTTTTTCGTGTTCTTTCGTGGCTGATTTCTTAATCGTTTATTCGCTCTCGCTCATTGAGCAGGCACTTGGGCGTTTCCTTACATTTCCTTTCACGGGAATATTTCTCTAAGCCAAATTTGAGTTTTCGCCGCGCGGGTGTAATAATTCTTCGCTTATTCTTATAATGGAAAAGCGCCCGCATCCGACCTTAATGAGCAATACAAACCCGCGCAAAAAACGTTTCTGCCTCGTCCTTATCAAACCGTCGCATTACGACGACGACGGCTATATTATTCAATGGCTGCGCTCGGCGATTCCCGCGAATTCGCTGGCTTGTTTATACGGCTTGGCGAAAGAATGCAGCGAGCGAAAAATCCTCGGCGCGGACGTGGAGATGGAAATTCACGCCTTTGACGAGACGAACACGAACATTCGCCCGAAACATATCATCTCGCTGGTCGAAAACGCCGATGCGGGAATGGTGATGCTGGTCGGAGTGCAGTCGAACCAGTTTCCGCGCGCTCTCGACATCGCGCGCCCTCTGCGCGAGCGGGCAATCCAGGTCGCGGTCGGCGGCTTTCACGTTTCCGGCACGCTGGCGATGCTCAAAGACATCGACCCGGGCGTGAAAAAAGCTCAGGAAATGGGCGTTTCCGTTTTCGCGGGCGAAGCCGAAGGACGGCTCGAACAGGTTTTGCGCGACGCTTACGAAGAAAATCTCCAGCCGCTCTACAATTTTATGGACGATTTGCCGAGCATCGAAGGCGTGGCGACGCCTTTGCTTCCGGCTGAACGCGTTCATCTGACGGCGGGCGCGACGACCAGTTTCGACGCCGGTCGCGGCTGCCCGTTCACCTGTTCGTTCTGCACCATCATCAACGTTCAGGGACGCAAATCGCGCCGCCGCTCGCCGGAAGACATCGAGCGAATCGTGCGCGAAAACGTCAAACAAGGCTTGCATTCATTTTTCATAACGGACGACAATTTCGCGCGCAACAAGGATTGGGAAGCGATTCTGGACAAGCTGATTTACCTGCGCGAAACGGAAAAACTCAAAATCAGCTTCATCATTCAGGTCGATACGCTCTGCCACAAGCTGCCGAATTTTATCGAAAAATGCAAGCGCGCGGGCGTCAAACGCGTTTTTATCGGCTTGGAAAACATCAATCCCGACAGCCTTCTGGGCGCGAAAAAGCGACAGAATAAAATCACCGATTACCGCAAAATGCTGCTGGCGTGGAAGAACGTCGGCATCGTCACCTATTGCGGCTACATTCTCGGCTTTCCCGGCGACACGCAGGAATCGATTCTGCACGACATCGAGGTTATCAAAAAGGAACTGCCCGTCGATTTGCTCGAATTCTTTTATCTCACGCCGCTGCCCGGCTCGGAAGACCACAAAAAACTGCACGAAGCCGGAATCGAGATGGACGCCGATTTAAACAAATACGACCTCAACCACGCCGTCACCGCTCACCCGAAAATGTCGAAGGAAAACTGGGAAGAAACCTACCGGAAAGCCTGGGCGACTTACTACACGGACGAGCACATCGAAACCGTCCTGCGCCGCGCCGCCGCCACCGGGACGAGTCCGGGCAAAACGATGTTCTTCATCACCTGGTTCAAAGGCTGTATCGGCATCGAGAAAATTCACCCGCTCGAAGGCGGCTTTCTCAGAATGAAATTTCGCCGCTCGCGCCGCTCCGGCTTAAAAATCGAATCGCCGCTGGTCTTCTACCCGAAATATTTTCTCGAAACTCTCCGCAAGCAATTTCAATGGATTTCGCTCTACCTGCACCTGCGCCTGATTTATCGCAAAGTCAAAAAAGACCCGAAGCGCCTTGAATATACGGATTTGGCGTTGCAGCCGGTGACGGACGACGAAATCGAAACGCGCGAGCTTTTCCAGTCCGAAGCCGCGCACAATTACCTGGAAAAAATTCACCGCATCGAAAAAATCCGCCACGGCGAGAAAGTTTAAATAACTGATAACTGATTGTGATAGTTTGTTCTTTTCACTATCAGTTATCAGTTATCAGTTATCAGTTTAAAAAGAAGCGGTCGGCTCGGGCTGGCGTCGGCGACGAAGGGCGCGATTTGCAGATTCAGCAGATAATCGCCGTCCTCGACTTCGTCCGGCACGAAAATCAATTCGGTGATTGTGTGATTAATTAAACTTTTTTTCGTAATCTCAAAGCTTCCCGGCTTGACGTTCCAGAAAATGCGGTGATTCGACAGCTTCCCTTCGTCAAACGTGCGGTCAATCGAAGGCGTATCGACCAGCAGATGCCTGATGCCTTTTTCAACCATAAAGCGCATCGCTTCGGTCGAGAAAAACGGCGGCACGTTGTCCAGATAAGCCCGCGTTTTTTTGCTTTCCTCGTTCGGCAGAGTGCGAACGATTAAAGCGCCGCAGGGCGAAGGGAATTTGGGATTTGGGATTTGGGATTTGGGATTTGACGTTAGCTGGGGTTCAAATCCGAAATCCGCATTCCCAAATCCCAAATCGTTACGCGCCCTTGCCATGGCGCAGGCTTCCGCCTTTCCTAGAGCGTTTTCGATTGCCTTTCGCGTAATCAGTTCATCCGTTTCACCGAAATCAATCGAATAACTTTCGCCCGAAACAATCGCCTTTTCCGGCTGAATAGAAACGAGCGTCGCCGGAATAAAAGCGTCTTTCAGACAATCGCGAACGGAAATTCGCTCTTTAGTGATATGCCCGATTGATTCCGTGTGCGTTCCGTTGCAGTGCGGAATAAATTTATACTGCTCGAAATTACAGCTCCCGCCGCGCCGCGTGTCGCCAACCAAATCGCCCGCCTCGCAAGCCTGCGCCGACGCTTTTTCCACGCCGTAAGCATTCGGCTGCGCGCCGTTGAAATCGAGCGGAATCGAAATATCAATCGGCTCGTCCAAGTCGATACGATAATTTCGATCGTTTATCTGAAGCGAAGAAATCATTTTTCCGATTTTGAGCGGCGGTAAACGTCCCGGACAATCCGCTAATGGACGAACCTCGTGCGAACAATCAATCGACTGAATCCTGTTCCGAAATCGCCTTCATAAAACGGCGAATCATCTCATTATAATCAATTTTATTCAGTATTTTGATTGGAACAGCTGTCAAGGGCAAAAAATCTTTCATTTTAAAATAAAATCTCCGAACAAACGCTGTAGGTTTATTCGGAGATTTTTCGTGAGACGCCTGCGACTGCTAAGGCTTAGCAAATTTTTTCTTTATTGTTTGCAACAACGTATTCTTTTTTGCTGGTCTTAGCAGTTTTGATTTCAAAATCGATTTTGTCGTTTTTCCGGACTTTACCAGTTTTGTCGTTTTTGTCGTTTTTGATTTTATTAACGCTCTTGTCAACAGCGAATTTATTGCTATCCTTGTCGCTGATGAACTTTTCGATAATCTTGCCGGAGGCGGCTTTGTCGATAATTTTATCGACCGCGACTTTATCAGCGATTTTATCCTTGATGTTCTTGTCAATGTTGATTTTATCGCCGAGCTTGTTGATTTCGGCTTTCTTGACGTCCGCGGCATTGACAGCCGGAATCAGAGCTATAGCCACAAATAAACCCGTTAAAACTGCGCCGATTTTGTTCTTCATACCTTTTCTCCTCTTTTCATTGTCGTGTTCCTTCTTGTCGGATTCGCCCACCGTCTGAATGACGTGTTCGGTCTGCGTATCGCCCGAGTGCGTATGGTGATTCACCGTTTCATGGTGTCCTTTGTGCTGACCGGTTCCGCTTCCGATATTCTTATTAATCTTGCTCTTATTCATTTTTTTATTTCTCCTTGTCTATTTGAAATTTGTTCCTTTCGGATTTTCATTGTTAAAGACCTCGAAAATACTTTTTTTAAAATCGCCGAAAAATGAATCCGTATATTTTTGAATCTCTTCGGCGAATTGTGAAAGCGGAAAGCTCATTGAATAAGCTCACCGCTTTCGGGCGGCGCTTTAATTAGCCTGCGCATCGTTAAGAGCGTTTTTCCAGATTTTCCTGCCGTAGATTTCGCGCCAGATGTCGCCTGCGTCGTTGTCGGGTTTAATTTCCGGCACGACACAGGAGACGCGGCGCTGAAAGCGATAATACATAATCACCCCGGCAGCAACCCCGAGTAATACGCTTAATAAAGACATCATAAAAATAACGACGCCGCCGTAAACCAGGCAGACCACCTGCTGGAGAATAAGCGAAGC
>JALZHR010000414.1 GCA_030860665.1 Acidobacteriota bacterium | reverse complement strand
ATATAAAAAAGGAAAGAGAAAACGACCGCTCGACCATATACAGCAGCAATCTGGCGCGGGCGGCTTTCGATTTCGGCGTTGCTCTGCAAGCCTGCGACCGGGCGAGGAATCTCAATTACAGCCGTATAAGATTCTACACGGAATCGGGAATGCCGCTCCCGCCTGAAGAGAGAAACATCAGAGGCTTCGACCAAATCGCCAAATATAAAGAAGAAGCGCTTTTCGGCAAGGCGGAAGCCGAGGCGACGTTGTTGATTGAGGTCAAAAACAGGGAATATGCGTTCCCGGCGCTGAAATCGTCAGAAGAGTTTATCGCCGCATTTCCCGAAAGCGTCGAAGGCTACCGTCTGCGCGCCAGAGTTTACCGGCATTGGGGCAGAGAAGCCGAGGCGCTGGCGGACGAGCAAAAAGCCCGGGAATTAAGCGCCCAAAAATAGATTTCCGCGCGGGCGAAACAAAAATTAATCCTCTTTTCCGAAAAGTCTCGCGGAGCGTGATTCAGCTCTTGCGGGATTTTTTTGTTAAGATTAAATATAAGTGAACAGGAAAGTTATAAAACTGGCGGAGATTATCAGGGCGAACGGCGGGCGGGCGATGCTGGTCGGCGGCTGCGTGCGCGACGAGCTGATGGGCATCGAGCCGAAGGATTGGGACGTCGAGGTTTACGGCGTCGAGCCGCCGCGTTTACGCGAGATTCTCGATTCTTTCGGCAAGGTCGATGCCGTCGGCGAATCCTTTACGGTTTATAAAATCGGTCAGGATTTGGACGTCGCGCTGCCGCGCCGCGAGCGAAAGGTCGGGCGCGGGCATAAAGGCTTCGTCATCGAAGGCGACAAGGATATGTCTTTCGCCGAAGCGGCGAAACGGCGCGATTTTACGATAAACGCGATTCTCCGCGACGCTCTGACGGGCGAAATCATCGACGTTTACGGCGGGCGGAAAGACATCGAAAACAAAATTTTGCGCGTCGTTTCCGGAGAAACTTTTGCCGAAGACTCGCTGCGCGTTTTGCGGGCGGCGCAGTTTGCGGCGCGTTTCGAGTTCGACATCGACGCGGAAACGATTGAAATCTGCCGCAGCATAGATTTGACCGATTTGCCGAAGGAAAGAATCTGGGGCGAGTTTGAAAAGCTTCTGCTGCAAGCCGAAAAGCCTTCCGTCGGGCTGAAATGGCTCTACGATTTAGGCGCGGTCGAGCAGCTTTTTCCCGAACTGAAATCGCTCGTCGGCGTTCCGCAGGAATCAGCTTGGCATCCTGAGGGCTGGCTCCTTTCGGCATTGACGCCTGAATTTTTCATAACAAGCGTGACAGAATCCATTAGCGTGAATCGGAGTTCGATTACTTTGCGGGAGTTCCTCACGAGTTCGTCCGCAAGCCCTGCAACTGTTCCAGCTAGCGGTGGCGCAAGTGACACACAATCCTTTAACTCCTCTTTTGCCGACCTCGAATCCGCAGACGGCACAAGGACGGACGACGTTTCTCTTTCGCCGGAAATTAGACCAGCAGTTTCCGCAGAATCCGAAAGCCTTGTGTGGTCTTTTGGCGCTTTGACAACGCTTACAGATGAAATTGTTCGGGTCATGTTTAAGATTTCTCTCAATAATATGCGCTCGATTGTGGTCTCTGCCGTTGACGACTTCGAGATTGTCCGGGGAGTTGTTGAGCCGGTTGCCGTCTTTGTGATGGACATGCTCCCAGTTTTCCAGACGACGACCGAGAATCAATTCCATGATAAGCCGATGGACGCCCATCGTTCCGTTCTTACCCTTCCAACTGGTGTAAGCATATCCGTTATTATAGTGGATGCGCGAGCGTCTGCCGTTAATAACGATGTATTCTTTCACTTCGATTTGTCTTTCGTAGGAAATAGAGATTTTGTTCATCAGGTTAAAAATTCCTTTTCGTCGAATTGTTTTAACGTGAAATTGGGTGATGTATCATATCACACCTTACTTGTTGCGGATGAAGCGCGAAAGCTGATTGACGATTTGCCGTATGCGAAAAAGGTCGCGGTGATGCTCGGCGCGCTGTGCCACGATTTCGGCAAGCCGCCGACGACCAGATTTTTCGACGGCAAATGGCGCTCGCACGGGCACGACGAGGCGGGCGTCGAGCCGACGCTTTCGTTTCTCGATAAGCTCGGAATTTTTACGCTCGACGGCTACGACGTGCGCGGGCAGGTCGTGCAGCTCGTGCGCTATCACCTGAAACCGGGCGAGTTTTACAGGGCGCAGCCGGGCGACGGCGCGTTCCGGCGGCTGGCGCGAAAGGTCGAGCCGGATTTGCTGTATCGCGTGGCGAAAGCCGATTCTCTGGGCAGAAATCCCGAATGGCTGCCGAAAGAAAAATGGTTTAAGGCGGAAGCGCAGGAATGGTTTATCGAAAAAGTGCGTGGGCTGGCGGTCGAAAAGGAAGCGCCGAAACCGATTCTGATGGGCAGGCATCTTATCGAACTCGGTTTAAAGCCTTCGCCGCGATTCAGGGAAATTCTCGACGCCGTTTACGAAATGCAGCTCGACGGCAAAATCACGAGCGCCGAAGAAGCCGTCGAGGAAGCGAAAAGATTGATTGGCTGAACGCCGCTTCTTTAGCCGCCGGACTTGGAATTTTGATTTGCGAAAGAATAAATTTGTCTTTAATTTCAGATTTATTAGACTGTATCTGTTGATGAACGAGCTGGACGAAAAATCGCCGAACCGCCAAAAAATTCTCGCCGCCTGCCTGCTGGCGGCAGTCGGTTTCGTTTATTATTTCAGCAATCCGAAACCGCAGCATTATTACGACTACACTTTCCGGGTCGCGCATAATATCTTGCAGGGGCAGATAGCTTTCACCGAAAAACAGCCGTCGTGGCTGAACGAATTCGTGCCGTTCGAGGGCTTTTATTATTCGGTTTTCCCGCTCGGAAGCGTTCTGACGATGATTCCGTTCGCGTTTTTAAAGCTGGTCGGCGTTATCTCGGAAATGCCTTCCGCTTTTATCGCGGCGCTGTCGGCGGGCGCGGTCGGCTTGTTTCTGCTTTTGATTGCGCGAAAATACGCTCTCGGCGCGGGCAAGCGGCTTTTGATGGTTTTGGGGATTTTGTTCGGCACGTGGATGTGGACGAATCTGGTGATGGGCGGCGCGTGGCAGCTCGCGCTCGGCTTTGCGATGGTCGGCGAGCTGGGCGCGATTTATTTCACCGTTTTTAACCGCCAGCCGCTGCTCGCCGGATTTTTCTTCGCGCTCGGCTTCGGCAACCGGACTGAGATTTTGCTGACCGCGCCGATTTTTATGTTTTTGCTGGCGCGCGAGCCTTCATATTTCAAACCTCGGATTTCAGATGCGCAAATCTCCGAATCCGATTCCGAAACGCAAACGCTCGCGGCGCGGAAAAAGAAGAAAAAAGCGAAAGCCGAAGCCGCCGAGCCGACGGTTTTTCAAAACCTGAAAACCGAGCTTTTGAATCCGAAATCAGCGGCGTGGAGACGAATCGCGCTTTTCTGCGTCGTTCCGTTCGTTTTGGGCGTTTCCACCTTGTTTTACAATTACGTCCGGTTTCATTCGTTCACCGATTTCGGCTACGCGCGGATTCCGGGCGTGCTGGAAGAGCCGTGGTACAATCACGGAATTTTTTCGATTTGGTATATTCCGCGCCAGGCTTACGAGATGCTTTTCAAGCTCTGGGAGCAGAAGGCGACTTTTCCGTATCTCGTGCCGAACGGCTTCAGCGCCTCGATTCTGTGGAGCAGCCCGTTCGTCCTGCTCGCCTTCAGACGCGGCGCGCGCGACAAGGTTTTAAAATACGCAGCCTGGACGGCGATTGTCCTTTTGACTTTCCTGCTCTGGATGCACGGCAATTCCGGCGGCTGGCAGTTCGGTTATCGCTACTGGATGGTCGGTTTGCCGTGGCTGTTCGTGATTCTGCTCGAAAACAGCCCCGAAGAAATCACGCCCGCAGAATGGATTACCTACATCATCTCTTTTATCATCAACGCTTACGCAACATATCTTTTCTTCTGGACGGATTACGTCAAGCCGTAAGTTAATGCAAAACGTTTATCAATGCAAAATGCAAAATGCAAAGTGCAAAATGGAAGGATTAATTTAATCTTAAATTTTAAATCCTAGTATTTTGCACTTTGCATTTTGCATTTTGCATTTTCGACGCGTTTTGCGTTTAATACTCTTTCTCTGTGCGTCTGTGATAATCTGTCAGTCGCCGGCAAGGTGAAATTTTTATGAGAAAGTCGTTGATTGTTTTTTTGCTTTTGTCTTTTTTGGTTTTGAATGTGCCGCTCGCGCGAGCGCAGGCGGCGGATTGGCGGGCGTTTGACGCGTTTGCGAACAAAGTTCTGGCTGACTGGGAAGTGCCGGGCGCGGCAATTGCCATCGTCCGGGACGACCGCGTAATTTACGCGAAAGGCTACGGCGTCAGGGAAATTTCCACGCCGTCGGCGGCAAGCCGCAATCTCAATTCCGTCGACGAGCGCACGATTTTCGGCGTCGCTTCAAACTCGAAAGCCTTTACCTCGACGGCGTTGGCGATGCTCGTCGACGAGGGAAAAGTAAGCTGGGACGACAAAGTAATTAAGCATCTGCCCGATTTCAAGCTCGCCGACGATTACGCGACGCGCGAAATCACGATTCGCGATTTGCTCTCGCACCGGAGCGGGCTTCCGGCTTACGGCGGCGACATTCTCTGGTGGGGCGGCGATTACGGGCGCAGCGACATCGTGCATCGAGTGCGCTTCGTCAAGCCCGCTTACAGCTTTCGCTCGACTTACGCTTATCAGAATATCCCGTTTATCATCGCCGGACAGATTATCGAAAAAGTTTCGGGCAAAACGTGGGACGAGTTCGTCAAAACGCGCATCTTGCAGCCGCTCAAAATGAACGAAACGACGACGAGCATCAGGGATTTTCCGCCGAACGCCAATAAAACAACGCCGCATTTTCGTAACCTCGAAAGCGGGCGGACTTTCCCGATTGCGTGGCGAAACCTGGACAACGGCGCGGCGGCAGCCGGACTGAATTCCAACGTGCTGGATATGGCAAACTGGCTGCGCCTGCAACTGAACGAAGGCGAGTTTGAAGGAAAAAGGCTCGTTTCGCAGAAAAACATCCGCGAGATTCAATCGCCGCAGACGATAAT
>JALZHR010000402.1 GCA_030860665.1 Acidobacteriota bacterium | reverse complement strand
ACCAAAACCGATTTGAACGACCACACGCGCCTGTCGTGTCAGGTGCGCGTGATTGACGACCTGCACGTGAAAGTCGTCAATCAGGCGAGCGTCAAAGGCATGGACGCCGGAACGCGCCCGGTCGAATAATTTTATTTTTTTACTTATTGAAGCAAGGAGAAATGGGAAATGTTTGAAAATTTAAAGGAAAAATTGATGGCGGAGAATCTGAAAATCGCCGAAGCGCACTGCGACGCGCCGTGCGGCGTTTACGACCCGGCGCAGGCTCGCGTCGAAGCCGAATCGGTCGTCCAACTGACGAAAAAAATTCTCGATTTGAAACGCCCGGACGGCGACGACGCGCAGGCGCACGCCGCCTATCAGAACACTCTGACACGCTTTATCACGATTAAGGAAACGCGCGCCGATTTGGCGAAGCATCATTTGCTCGTGCTCTGGACGGACTATTTCAAGCCGCAGCATCTGGAAAAATATCCCGATTTGCACGAAACCTTCTGGAAAGCGGCAAAGCTCTGCTCCGCCTGCAAGCAGGAAGTCAGCCTTCAGCACGCCGAAGAGCTGATGGACGCGATGAAGCGGATTCACGAAATTTTCTGGGACAGCAAGGGCAAAGACGTTCCGTGGTATACGGCGAGCTAGATTGATTTGGGATTTGGAATTTCGGATTGCGGATTTGAGAGGAAAATCGGCAATCCGAATTTTATTTCGATGAAAAACGAATTGCCCGAAGCCGATTGGTGGGAACAGGTCGCGTATCTGTGCGGCTTTCGCGAGATTTTTCTCGTTCAGGGCGATTCGATGCTGCCGAGCTTAAAGGACGGCGATTTGGTGCTGGTCAATCCTTACGCCGAACCGAAAACCGGCGACATCGTGCTGGCGCAGCATCCTTTCCAAAAAAGCGTCCGGATTATCAAGCGCATCCGTGAAATCTCGCCCGAAGGCAGATATTTTCTCGTCGGCGACAACGCCGGTGAAAGCACCGACAGCCGCAGCTTCGGCGCGCTTTCGGCAAAGGACATTCTCGGCAAAGCCGAAGCCATAATGAAATAAACACGCCGCGCCGCGCCGCGCCGCGCCGCTCGTAAACGAACGAAATTCGTCTTTTTTTCAAGCGCCGGTTTTCGCCTGACCTGCGGCGGCATTGCCGCGATTGATGACGGCTTCGGAAAATCGTTCCATTTCTTCGAGCTGCGGGCTGCACTGCAAAAGCAGAAGGCTGATTCCGGCTTTTTCAAATTCATCGACGCGCCCGGCGACCTGTTCCGGCGTTCCCGTCAGTCCCGAACGCAAGCCGCGATTGGAAACCGAATAATCTTCGAGCGAAACCTTTTGTTCCAGATTCGTATTGGCGAGCCAGTCCTGGTAATTGGCGTAACCTGCCGCCGATTGACTAACGTTCGTAATGCGCTCGATTTCCTTTTTCAGCTCGGCTTCGTTTTCGCGGACAATCGCGTAGCCCGCCACGCCGTAAATCATCGGCGGCAGGTTCAGACGCTCGCGGCGGCGCTGCATATCGTCGATTTTCGCCTTGACCTTTTCGGGCGGGTCGCCGTGCATCACGTAAGCGTCGCACAGGCGCGCAATCGTTTCCTTAGCTTTTTCCGATTCACCGCCGGCGTAAATGACCGGTTTTTTAATGGGTTTCGGCTGCATCACGACGTCCTCGACGCGGTAATAATCGCCGGAAAAGGAAAAATGGTCTTCGCGCCACATTCTTTGGACGATTTCCAGCCATTCGGACGTTCGCGCGTAGCGGTCGTCGTGCTCGTCAAACTGCACGCCGTATTTGCGCGCCTCGGTCGCCCACCACGAGGAAACGACGTTCAGCGAAAGCCTGCCGCCTCCGCCGATGCGGTCGATATTGGCGGCTTGTTTGGCGAGCAGCGCCGGATTGTGAAACGTCGGTCGGACGGCGACCATCAATTCGAGCCTTTCGGTGACGGCGGTCAGCGCGGCGGCGGTCGACCACGCGTCGAGCGAGGGCGCGTCCACGCCCTTGATGTCGTTCAGATTCAGCTCGGCGACCAGCGACAAATCGAAGCCGATTTCCTCGCTCCGCCGCGCGAGCCTTTTCACGTAATTCCAGCTCGCTTCCATTCCTTCGTCTTCGACGTTTCTCAGCCAGCCGCCGAAGACCGGCATCCAGTATCCGTATCGCATTTTTCAAGCTCCTCTTCCAAAAAATCGACTAAATTTTCGTGCGGGTCGAAACCGACCAGATTTACAGCGTCGGCGACGAAATTGGAAAGCGCGTTGATGTCGTAAAAAAGCGCGTCGCCCGTCCGGTCGTCAATCAGGTATTCGACGCCGCCGACATCGATTTTCGCCGCGCGGACGATGCGTTCCACCGTTTCGATAATTTCCGCGGGCGGCGTGAAATTTTCGATTTTCAAACCGCTTTTCGGCGCGTCCACCAGACAGATTTCGGTCGCGGCGGGCTGATTTTCGATTAGACAAACTTCCGCCGGGCAGAGATTGAAATTTTCGCCCTGCGGGTAGATTTTCAAAGCGTAGAGAAATTTCCCGTTCAGCGTCTCGACGCGGTTGATATGCCCGCCGCGCTTGGGCGCAAATTCCTGAATCAAAGCCGTTTGGTCGATGCCCAAATCGAACAGCCTTTCCGCAACCGCCGTTTCCAAATCCGCGAGCGAATCGAATTTGACTATCCCTGCGCCGCGCCCGCCCATGTTCGGCTTGACGATGACCGGAAAAGCCAAATCCCGCGTCGCCGGTATGATTTGAGCAATCGAATTAACAACGCGGGTTTTGGGAAATTTGATATTGAGCGAGCTGAAAAGCGCAGTTTGCAGGGCTTTGGAAATCTCAATCTGAAAAGCCTCGTAGCCGTTAATCACGCGCGCGCCCGCTTTTTCCAAGCCAGCCAGCAACCCGCGCGTGTAGAAAACGGCATTCGCGTTGCCGCGCAGGTAAGCCGATGCGCTCATCCGGTTGAAGAAAAGCGGATATTTCCCTAAATCAGCGGGATTGTAAAAATGACTCGCCGCGTCGATTTTTTCGTAATCCAGCCCGCGGCGGTCAAGCGCGGCGAAAAGCGGGCGAAACCATTCCGGGTGCTCGTAATAAATGCCGATTGTCTTTTTCATCTCTCTTTATTCTTTGCACAAAATTAAGCAAAATCGTAATTAATCGAAAGGGAAATTCTAAATTCTAAATTCTAAATTATCGCGGAAAAATTATCCGAATTAATTTAGAACTTAGAATTCCCTTTCCCTGATTTTCGTGCAAAGCCCTTTCCCTAATATTTCGGAACGTTCGGGTCTACTTCGTCAGACCAAGCCGCGATGCCGCCTTTCAGATTAACCAGCCTTCCTTTAAAGCCCGCGTTTTTCAAAGTCTCAATCGCTTTCGCGCTGCGGACGCCGCCTTTGCAGTGCAGAATCGCCGTGCGCGACGAATCGATTTCGGCGGCGCGACTCACGATTTCTCCGAGCGGAATCAGCTTCGTTTTCGGAATCCGCGCGATTTCAAATTCGTGCGGCTCGCGGACGTCGATAACCTGCGCTTCGCCGTTATTTTTGATTAATTCGTTCAGCTCGGTCGCCGTGATTTCTTCCAGAGCGGGCGTTTCCGCAACCGGCAGATTCAAGCCGCAAAACTCTTCGTAATCAATCAGTTCCTTAACCGTCGGATTGTCGCCGCAAATCGGGCAGGCGGGATTTTTGCGCAGCTTCAATTCGCGGAAACGCATTTTCCACGCGTCGAAAAGCAGCAGGCGATTCAGCAAAATGCCTTCCGCGCCGAGAATTACCTTGATGACCTCGTTCGCCTGAATCGTGCCGACGATGCCGGGCAGAACGCCTAAAACTCCGCCTTCGGCGCACGACGGAACGAGTCCGGGCGGCGGCGGTTCGGGATACAGGCAGCGATAACACGCGCCCTTTTCAGCCCAGAAAACGCTCGCCTGTCCTTCAAAACGGAAAATCGAGCCGTAAACGTTCGGCTTGCCGGTCAGAACCGAAGCGTCGTTGACCAGATAACGCGTCGGAAAATTGTCCGTTCCGTCCACGATAACGTCGAAATCGCGGAACAATTCCAGAGCGTTTTCGCTCGTCAGACGCGTTTCAAAGGCTTCGATTTTCGCGTTCGGGTTGATGTCGAGAAGCCTGTCCCTCGCCGAAGCGATTTTCGCGCGCCCGACGTCTTTCGTGCCGTGTATGATTTGGCGCTGGAGATTCGACTCGTCCACCACGTCGAAATCGACGATGCCGAGCGTGCCGACGCCCGCCGCCGCCAGATACAAGCCCAGAGGCGAGCCTAAACCGCCCGTGCCAATCATCAAAACGCGCGCCGCTTTCAATTTTCTCTGTCCTTCCAGCCCGACTTCCGGCAGAATCAGGTGGCGCGAATACCTGGCGTATTCCTCGCGGCTCAATTCCGGCAAATCGTTTTCCGCTTTCGCTTTCGCCGCGATTGCGCCGCTGCCGTCGCCGCTGCCGCCCGCGATTGAAGGCACAATCATAATCGTTTCGCCGTCTTTTACTTTCGTCTCCGCGCCGTCCAGGTGACGAATATCCTCGTCGCCGATATAGACGTTGACGAAATTTCGCAACTCGTTGCGTTCATTATAAAGATGCCTGCGCAAATCGCCGTATTGCGTCGTCAGCGAGTCCAGAGCTTCGCCCGCCGTCGCCGCTTCGACTTCGATTTCCGATTTGCCGCCCGCGAACTGCCGCAGAGGCGTCGGAATTACAACCGTTACTGACATAATAAATTATTACTCCTTGATAATTACTACTTCTTCCTCGTTAAATTTCGAGCGGTCGGCTTCCATCTCCCACGAGCACAAATCGACCGCTTTTCCCTTTTCGACCGCGACGATAACGTAAGACCAGACCGGCAAAGCGTGGTCTAAATCGAACTGCGACGGGCGCGCCGGATGGTCCGGATGCGAATGATAATTGCCGACGACTTCCAGTTTTCTCTCCCGCGCGTAACGTTCGCCGCGCATCAGGTCGAGCGGCGTAATCAGGCTTCGATTGTGCCGCGCTTCCGTCTCGCGCGCGTTTTCAATCGGGAAAATCTCCGCGACCGTTTTTTTGCCGTCGCCCGCAAAATTACCGATAAGCAAGCCGCAGCATTCAAACGGATATTCGCGCTCGCCGTGCTGCTCGATTTCCGAAATTTGTTCTCCGTTTAATGAAATCATTTAGATTCGGTTTCGTGTCCTTTAATCTGCATTCTGCATTGAAATGCGCCCTTGCTGACGCGCGGGCTTCCGCCTCGCTTCGCCGCATCGCTCGTTTTTATTTTTCGTCCCAGAAATGCTCGCTCAGATATTTTCCGCCGCCGTCGCACAGAACGGTGACGATGACCGCCGGTTCTTCTTTTATTTCCCGCGCCAGACGAATCGCCGCGAAAACGTTTGCGCCGGAGCTGACGCCTACGAACAAGCCTTCTTCGCGTGCCAGCCGCCGCGTCATTTCGTGCGCGTCCTCGGTCGAAACTTCCGCGTTTTTATCAGCCAGACCGGCATCGTAAATGCCCGGCACAATCGCCGTTTCCAGATGCTTCATTCCTTCCAGCCCGTGAAGCGGCGAATCGGGCTGAACCGAAATCGCCTGCAATTGCGGATTAAGCTGCTTCAGCTTTCTGCTCACGCCGACAAAAGTTCCGGTCGTGCCCAGCCCGGCGACGAAATGCGTCACGCGCCCGCCCGTTTCGCGCCAGATTTCCGGCGCGGTCACCGCAAAATGCGCCTGCCAGTTTGCCGGATTGTTATACTGGTCGGGATAAAAATATTTTTCGGGATGTTTCGAGACCAATTCCTTCGCCGCGATTTGCGCGCCGTCCGTGCCGCTCATCGGGTCGGTTTCGATGATTTCCGCGCCGTAAAGACGTAAGATTCGCTTGCGCTCGAAGCTCGCGTTTTTCGGCAGAGCCAGCGCGACTTTATAGCCGCGCGCCGCGCCAATCATCGCGTAGGCGATTCCGGTGTTACCGCTCGTCGCGTCCAGAATCGTTTTGTCTTTGGTCAGCTCGCCGGATTTCTCGCCCGCCAGAATCATCGCCAGCGCCGCGCGGTCTTTGACCGAGCCGCCCGGGTTCAGATGTTCGGCTTTGGCGTAAATCTCGATATTTTCCGGCAAATCGCGGGCGACGCGACGCAGGCGAATCAAAGGCGTATTGCCGATTGCCGCTTCCGGAAACGATTCGGAGATTGTTTCCGCCGCCGTAAAATCCGTTTCCGTTTTTGCTTCTAAAACTGCCGTTTTCATTTTATGCCTTACCTTTGCGCGCTTTGCGAC
>JALZHR010000396.1 GCA_030860665.1 Acidobacteriota bacterium | reverse complement strand
GCTTCGGCAGCGTCGGCGGCTGGGCGGCATTGATGAAGCCGATTTTCCAGTCTTACAGGGGCGACGTTCCGGTCAACCCGGACGAACAGCTGAGCTTTGTGCTGCACAATCCGTTTACCTTTCTCTGGATTCTGATTTACAGCTTCGGCAGGCTCGGCGGCTATTATTTCACGACGTTTTTCGGCGGCTTGACGTGGCTCGATTTAATTCTGCCGCAATGGCTGGCGGGTTTTCTGTTTCTGATGACGACGGCAATCGCGCTGCTCGATAAAAATTTCGAGATAAACATAACGCGGCTGAATAAAGCCATCTTCGCGGCGGTTTTTGTCGGCACGGTCGTGCTGGTCAGCCTTTTGCTGTATATGTCGTGGACACCGACCGCTTACGAGCGCGTGGCGGGCATTCAGGGAAGATATTTCATCCCGGTCGCGCCCTTGTTTTTTCTGCTTTTCTACAACCGAAGATGGAAATGGGAAAAATTCCATCAATACATACCGCGAATCGTCTGCGCGACAGCCGTTTTCTCGCTGCTGTTTATGGTCTACAGCGTGATTATGAGATATTACATCCCGAGCTGATTTCGCTTCTTTCTGACTAGACGGAATTTATTTCGACAATCATCTCGCCTTTATTCAGAAGCTCAATTGCGCTTTTCAGAGTCAGGGCGAGAATTTCCTTTAATCGGATATTTGAAGTATTTCCGCAGGTTAGCCAAATAATCTGTGGCGGCGTGCCGAATCTATCGAGCAAAATAAGAAAATCGCTGTCTTTGGTCATAACTACCGCGTTTGCATTTTTCGCAGCGAGAAAAATTTCTTCGTCTTCGGCATCGCGTAAGCCCAAATCCCGGACGGCATCAACTGCAAACTTCCGGTTAATCCACGCGGCAACGGCAGGCGAAAGTTGTGCGTCAATCCAGATTGTCATGCGGCGACGGGCAAAATCGGATGGTCGATTTTGCGTGAAGCGTATTGCAGAGCGGCGTATAAATCTTCGCGCTCGAGGTCCGGCATTTCTTCCAGAATTTCCTCTGCCGTTAAGCCGCTGGCGAACAAATCAAGCACGTCGCTGACGCGAATCCGCATTCCGCGAATACACGGACGCCCGCCGCATTGTTTTGGATTTATCGTTATTCTTTCGCTTAAGTTGCTCATAGTTTCTATTTTACGGCAGCAATACCGCTTTTACCGTAAAGCCGCCCGCAGTTTTTCCAGCGCGCCTTCGAGAATCGAGTCTTCGCGCGCGATGCAGATTCGCATATACGCGTCCCAGCCGTCGGAATCGGCGAAGGCGCTGCCGGGAACGCCCGCGACGCCCGCCTTTTCCATCAGCATCTCGTTGAAGGTCAGAGCGTCGCCGAACTCTTCGGGAATCCGCGTCCAGAGATAGAAAGCCGAGCCGGAATTGTAAATATCGAAACCCAGCTCGCGCAGCGCGCCCGAGACGAACAGCCGTTTTTCGTCGAATTTACGGCGCAGCCTGTCGTAATATTCCGAATCAGCCATCAGAACCCGCGACAGCGCCGCCTGCAGAGGCGTCGCCGGGCAGACGTAGAAGACGTTTGCCGCGTTGTTGACCGGCGCGAGCAGCTCGCCTTTGCCGTAGGCGTAGCCGAGCCGCCAGCCGGAGATGTTCCACGATTTCGAGAACGAGTTGACCGTAATCGTGCGCTCCCACATTCCGGGCAGCGTCGCAATCGGGATGTGCGGCGTTTCGCCCGTCACGTAGTGCTCGTAAACCTCGTCGGAGATGACGAGCAAATCCAGTTCCTGCGCGACTTCCGCCACGGCTTCCAGCTCGGTCTGCGTCATCACCTTGCCGCTCGGGTTGGCGGGCGAGCAGACGATAATCGCTCTCAGCGGAAACTCGCTCTGATTTTTCAGTTCCAGACAGCGCGCGCGCAGCGCATCTTTCTCGAAACCGAGATTCGCGTCCAGTTCCAGAGTCTCGGTCTTGCCGCCGAATTCTTCGAGAATGCGCCGGTGATACGGGTAATACGGCTCGAAAACCAGCGCCGATTTGTTTTTCAGAAAACTCTGCGCGATGCCGATGAGCGCGCCCGTTCCGCCGTTGGTAATCATCAGTTGCAGCGGCTTGGCGTCGAGGTCAATCTCGATGCCGTTATATTTTTTAATCTTTTCGGCGACGGCGCGGCGCAAATTTTCGTCGCCCTCGCTGCCGCCGTAATGATTCTGGCTGGCGGCGATAATCGCGGCGGCTTCGCGGGCGAGCTGCGGGTCAATCGGCAGCTCGGACTGCCCCTGTACGAGATTGCCGCTCGGCGGCACGAGACGCGTAATCGCGCGAATGTCGGGTTTTACTTTTTTCACTTTTGCTTCCGTCATAATTTATAAAAATATCAGTTTCGCGCGGAAAACTCTAAGCGTGAAACAGGAAAATTGAAACCACGGATTGACACAGATAAGCGCAGATTCAAAGCAGGCTTCCCGGCTTGATACAGTAGGCTTCGCGGCTTGATTGACAGGATAAACAGAAAAGTTCAACGTAATTAGCTTTAAATTACCCCGCTTATCCAGCCGCGAAGCCTACTCTTTCCCGTTAAATTATCCGCGTTTATCTGTGTCAATCTGTGGTTCACAGAATTTTTCTGTTAAAATCAAGCCGATGAAAGCAGTCGCGCCGCCGGACAATCTGCCGCCTTCGGTCAGGGCTTCGCTTTTCGGCGGGCATTTTTTGCAGTTTCGCCGCGACCCGACCGGAT
>JALZHR010000379.1 GCA_030860665.1 Acidobacteriota bacterium | reverse complement strand
TTGCAAAATAGCGCAGTAATTGACGAAATTTCTTTTCGGAAATTCGGGAACGGCGATAATAACGGTTTTGCTGTTCCATTTCAGTAGTTTAGCACTCCTTGAAAGTCGCTTAACTACTCTAGAGCCTTGTTTTTTAAATTTAAAATATGAAGACTCCCTTTGAAGAAAGCCGCCGCGGCGGAAAACCCGTTGTATTGCTTCACGCATTCCCGCTTTCCCGAAAAATGTGGCAGCCGCAGACGGACGCGCTCGCCGCGGCGGGTTTTCACGTAATTCTGCCGGATTTACGCGGCTTCGGCGAAAACCATAATTTCGCCGACATCAACACAATGGAAGATTTGGCGAAAGACGTAGCCGAGCTGCTGGAGAATCTGAAAATAGAGCGCGCCGTCATCGGCGGTCTTTCGATGGGCGGCTACGTCACATTCAATCTCTATCGCCTTTTTCCCGAAAAATTCGCGGGTATCGTTTTGTTCGACACGAACGCGGCGGCGGATTCCGATGAAAAACGCCAGTCGCGATTCGATTTGATTGACGAAATCGAAAAATCCGGCGCGCAGGCGTTAATCGAAGGAATGCTGCCGAATTTGATTTCCGACCGGACAAAGGAAAACAACGCCGAGCTGGTCGAGAAGCTTCGGTCGACGTTTGCGGCAGTCAATCCGCAGTCGGCGATTGCGGCGCTGCGCGGAATGGCTGAGAGACGCGACCATACCGATCTTTTAAAAGACATTCGCGTTCCGACGCTTTTGATTTTCGGCGAGCACGATAAAATTACCAATCCGGAAATCGCCGAAAAAATGAAATCCGGTATTCCCGGAGCGGCGCTGACCGTAATCAGGAATGCCGGGCATTATTCAAATCTCGAACAGCCCGAAGCGTTTAACGATGCTCTGGTTTCTTTCCTCAAGCTGGTTGATATTTAATAATGGCGATGATAGACGGACGAAATTCTTTAATCACGATTAATTCCCGAAAATTCGACGGCAGAATTCACCGCGCCTGGCAAGCCGGACTATTAGAGGAAAACGAACATTTCTATTTGTTTGTCGGCGAGTTTGATAAAGAAGTCAGACACTCTAAATTAGGCGTTATCAGACGCGGAACAATCAGCTATGAATATTACTGGAAAAACGAGTGGTATAACGTGTTTCGATTTCACGAACCGGAAGGCGATTTAAGAAATTTCTACTGCAACATCAATTGCCCGCCGCAGCTTGCCGACGGCGTTCTGGATTACATAGATTTGGAAATCGACATTCTCGTCTGGCGCGATTTCAGCTTCGAGATTCTGGATTTGGACGAATACGAGGAAAACGCGCGGATATTTAATTTTTCGGACGAGATAAGATACAAGGTCGAAGAAAGTTTAGGCAGATTGCTGGAAATGATAAAGGAAAAGCGTTTTCCGTTTGATTTTAAATAATGTATCTCGCGCTTTTCAAGGTGGATTTGATTGATGTTTTCGCTGTCTGGCGGCGAAATTCGCGCGTCTATCTGCGGCTCTGGAAGACGGAGCTGATTGCGCAGGTCATCGAGCCGATTTTTACGTTTTTCGCCTTCGGTTTCGGCGTCGGCTCGCTGGTCGCCTCGCAGGTCGAAGGCTTGAGTTATCTGGCATTTGTCGGCGCGGGTGTGCTGGCGTTCACGGTTTTGATGCGTGCGATTTTCGAGATGACTTACGGGGCGTATTTTCGGATGGTTTATCAATCGACTTACGACGCGATTCTCGCCACGCCCGTCAACGCCGAGTCGCTCGCTTTCGGCGAGATAATCTGGGCGGTCACGAAAGGCTTGATTGATTGTCTTTTTATCCTGCCGCTGGTCGTCGGCTTCGGCGCGGCGAGTTCCCTTTTCACGCCGCTTTCAATCATTCCGCTGCTGGTCGGTTGTCTTTTTCTCAGCAGCTTCGCGCTCGGCTTAACGGCGCATATTTTCGAGATTGACCATTTCAACATCTTTTTCGCGTTCTTTTTCTCGACGATTTTTTTGTGCGGCGCTTGGTTTCCGATTACGATGCTGCCGGGCTGGCTGCAATTAATCGCTTATATTCTGCCGACGACCAGCGTAATCGATTTGACGCGCGCCTGCCTGAGCGGCAATTTCCAGACGCGGCACGTTTACGAAACCGTTTATCTGCTGGTCATCACGCTTCTGTTGCTCGAATGGGCTTTGCGCAGCATCAGAAAAAGAATGGTGGTTTAGTTTCCCGCGAAAGCGTGCTACATTGTTCCGGTCAGTCCAAAGGAGAGTTTGAAAATGGTCTCGAAAATTCTTGTTTTTCTAACCGTATTACTAATTTTTGTGCCCGCACTTCAAGCCCAGAACCAGCCGCAGCAGTCGATGCCGACGGTAAACGATTATTACAACCGCCAGACTGCGGAATCGGTCGAGAATATCGCAAAGGAGCTGGCGAGCATTTCAAAATCGGTTAACGATTTGAACGCGCGTCTCAAAAACTTCTCCGAAACGTTTACCAGCAATCAGGGTTTGCGCATGACCGACCGGCAGCAGAAGCTGCTGGCGGCGTTCGAGTTTCTGAATCGCGCCGAGCAGCGGCTTTCCACTCTGCAAACCTTAAAAATCACGCTTTCGGAAAGACAGACCGCCGCGCGGATGCGCCTGGCACAAAACGAAACCGATTCCCGACCGGAAAGCATCGAGCGCAACGTCGCCGTCCGCGGAACGACCGACGCCGAAACAATGCGCGAAGACCGTCGTCGCGCGCTGGCTCGCCAGCGAAATGAAATTACCGCTCTAATCAGCGAAATTCAGGATTCGATTAACGCTATCAACGAGGAAATCCGGCAGACCGAGAATTTTATAAAAACTATCCGTCATCGAATCTTTCCCGAAATTCAAAGAGAGCTTTCCGACCTGTAAGAATTAAACGAGTAAACGGGCAGCTATTTGCAAAAGCGCGCAAACTCGCTAAACTTTATTTCTATGCAGCCAAAAGCGAAATCTATGAATAAACTTGAACTTTTGCAGGAAAAGTCGCGTCTCGCCGAACAGGGCGGCGGCGCGGCGCGGTTGGAAAAGCAGCGCGCCTCGGGAAAAATGACGGCGCGCGAGCGTCTGGAGTTTCTGCTGGACGAAGGCTCTTTCGAGGAATTCGACAAATTCGTCGTGCATCGCTCGACGGATTTCGGTCTGGACAAGCAAAAATTCCCGGGCGACGGCGTCGTCACCGGGCACGGCTTGATTGACGGGCGCGAAGTGTTTGTTTTCGCGCAGGATTTCACGGTTTTCGGCGGCTCTCTGAGCGAAACGCACGCGCAGAAAATCGTCAAAGTGATGGATTTAGCGATGAAAACCGGCGCGCCCGTCATCGGTTTAAACGATTCGGGCGGCGCGCGCATTCAGGAAGGCGTCGTGTCGCTCGGCGGCTACGCCGATATTTTCCTGCGCAACACGCTGGCGAGCGGCGTCGTCCCGCAGATTTCCTGCATTATGGGACCGTGCGCGGGCGGCGCGGTTTATTCTCCGGCGATTACGGACTTTAATATAATGGTCAAAGATTCGTCGTATATGTTCATCACCGGACCGGACGTGATTAAAACCGTCACGCACGAAACCGTGACGAAGGATGAGCTGGGCGGCGCGATGACGCACAACGCGAAATCCGGCGTGGCGCATTTTGCGGCGAACGACGACGAGCACTGCCTGCGCCTGACGCGCGAACTGTTTTCCTTTATTCCCTCGAATAATCTGGAAAACCCGCCGTTCGTTCCGACCGCAGACCCTTCAAATCGCGCGGACGAAAAACTGAATTCAATCGTCCCGGAGCTTTCCAGCCAGCCCTACGACATCCGCGACATCATCCATAACGTCGTGGACGAAAATTATTTTTTTGAAGTGCAGGAGCATTACGCGCCGAATATCGTCATCGGTTTCGCGCGGCTCGGCGGTCATTCCGTCGGAATCGTCGCCAATCAACCGGCGTTTTTAGCCGGAGTTCTGGACATCGACGCGTCGGTCAAAGCGGCTCGGTTTGTGCGTTTCTGTGATTGCTTCAACATTCCGCTCATCACGTTTGAAGACGTTCCCGGCTTTCTGCCCGGCGTCAATCAGGAGCATTACGGCATCATCCGTCACGGCGCGAAGCTGCTCTACGCCTTTGCCGAAGCGACCGTGCCGAAAATCACGGTCATCACGCGCAAAGCCTACGGCGGCGCATATTGCGTGATGGCTTCCAAACACATCCGCACCGACATCAATTTCGCCTACCCGACGGCGGAAATCGCCGTGATGGGCGCGGAAGGCGCGGTCGGCGTTCTGCTCAGAAAGGAAATCGCCGAAAACGGCGAAGAATTCCGCAAAGCGAAAGTCGCCGAGTTTGAAGAAAAATTCGCCAACCCGTATATCGCCGCCGAACGCGGATTCATCGACGAGGTCATCGAGCCGAGCCGGACGCGCCCGAAACTGATTCGCGCTCTTTCGCTGCTGCAAAACAAACGCGACACGAATCCGCCGAAAAAACACGGCAATATTCCTTTGTAAAATATTATGAGATTACTTCAGGTGTCGGCAGACAGACACTTAAGGTAATCTCTGAGCTAAAGGGTTAAGCTGTTATATTTCTCAGTTTAACCGAATAAACCTGATTTGATTCGGTAACACAAAAGGCTTGCGAG
>JALZHR010000351.1 GCA_030860665.1 Acidobacteriota bacterium | reverse complement strand
GATAAAGCACGTGCGCCGCGTCCAGATTTCGGCGAAACGCCGCGTCGTCGCCGTCGCGCTTCGCCTTTTCGGCTTCCGCCACGTAGCGGTCGAAGTCTTCGGTGTCAATTGAATACGAAAGCTCCGGGTTGAGCTGGTAGGCGCCGTCGCGGAAAACGAGAAAATTCTGCTTGAGCGCCTGCCGTGAATTCAACGCTTTGCGAATGTGCGAAATCGTCGGGTGAAAATTCTTTTCAATCGAAGCCAAATCCTCGTCGCTCCAGAAAGTATCAATCAAAACGTCCTTTTCGACGCGCCGGTGACGGCTCGAAGCGATGTAGCAGAAAATATCGCGCGCGCGTCTGGTCGTCCACGCGTCCGCCGCGAAAGGCTTCGATTTGTCGCGATAAATCTCGACGAAACCGAGCATTTTGACGGTCAAATCGACAACTTCCGAAGGCTGAATAATAACCGACGACGTTTGCGCCGCCGCGCTTTGCTGCGCGCCCGCAGCCGCGGCTTTCGTCATTCCGGTTTCGACCTTCATTCTTTCCGCCGCCGTCTCGCGCAAATCGAGCGGCAGTTTTTCCATAACTTCCTCGTCGGCGAACATTTTCGGGTTTTTCCGGATTTCGAGCCGCAGCCAGAATTCGTAATCGTAACGCGCCGTTAAATCCAGAGTCCGCTGCAAATGCGGAAACATTTTTTTGCGCTCGCCGCGCGCGAAATAAATCTGCGCCAGCAGCAGGGAAGCCGCCGCCTCGTCGTAATAAAGATTCTGCTCGTGATAGAACGCCAGGATTTGTTCGATTTCTTCGACGAGCTTTTCGTCGCTCTCGCCGAGCGCGAGCCGGGCGCGGCAAAGTCCGAGCCGCGCGGCTTGCAGAAGCATCTCGTTGCCGAGCTTCTGGCGCGCTTCCATCAGATTTTCCATCAGCCCGCGAGCTTTTACCGCATCGCCGCGCATCAGGTAGAACCGCGCGCGTTCCTCGTCCAGCTCGCGCGTGGCGAGATTGACTTCCGCCTCGTCGTAAGCCTTGCGCGCCCGCTCGTAATATTCGGCGGCGTGCGTGAAATCTTCCTTGTCGCGGTAGAAATTGCCGATGGCTTCGAGAATTTCGCCGCGCAGCGACTTGATGTTGTAGAGCTGGCAGAGTTCGAGCGCGCGTTCCAGATGCGGCTCGGCTTCGTCAAACTCGCCGCGATACAGGTGCAGCCGCCCGACGTTCAGATGCCCGATCGCCTCCTGCGGCAGTTGCGAATCGGGCTGGTCGTGGCGAAAAATTCGCTTGAACCAGCGCAGCGCCTCGCCGAAATCGCCGCGAAAGCCGGAAGGCAAAGCCAGGTTGTGCGTAATCAGGCGAATGTAATGCTCGTTGCTTTGTTTTTCGGCAAGCTCCAGCGCGAGCCGGAATTGATGCTCGGCGTTTGTCCACGCGCCCTGCGCGACCAGACAAAGCCCGCGCGTGTTCGAGCATTTCAGATGAGTCTCCGTCGTTTCGTCAACCAGGTTTTCGGCTTTTTCCAGATACTCAAACGCTTCGCTGCATTTGCCCTTGCGCCGCGCGAGACTCGCCAGCGCGTGCAATGCTTCGGCTTCGCCGACCGTGTCGTTTTCGTCGTGCAGCAGCTTCACGGTGCGGTTCAGAAGGCTGAAGGATTTGTCGATTTCGCCTTGCAGCCGCGCGATTTCCGATTTGTGAAGCAGGGCGCGCGGGTATTTTTCCAGAAATTCGAGCGGGATTTTTTCGACGAAGATGCTCAAGGTCGTAATCGCGCCGCTCGCCAGCCATTCGCCGCCGTTTTCGGCGATAATCCGCGCCGCGTGGTCGAAATTTTCCGCCTGCAAAAGATACGGCAGAGCCTTTTCCCATTGATTGTTTGCCAGATAGAAAGCGGCGATGCGGTTTCTTTCCTCGGCGACCTCGGCGCGACCGATTTCCGAGCGCAGGCGGCGCAGCAGAAAATCGCGGAAAAGCGGGTGCAGGCGATATTCCTCGTTCGTCTTGCCGTCGCCGACGACCGTCACGAAGACGTTTTTCTGCACCAGTTCCGGCAAAATCGCCGAGCAGCGCATATTCGGAAAAATCTCGCTGCACATATCGAGCGGCATCGATTCGAGCAGCGACAGCCGGAGCAGAAGGTTCTGCACGTCCTCCGGCTCGCGCGAGAAAACTTCCTCGGCGAAATAATCGAAAATATCTTTTTCGGACTGCTGCAAAATCTCGTGCAAATCGACCGCCGGAGCGTGCGATTGCGTGTGAATCTCGCGCTCGGCGACCTGCCGTACGAGCTGCAAAGCCGTAATCCAGCCGTGCGTTCGCTGCCGATACTCGGAAATTTCCTCGTCTTTTAATTCAATATTTAAAGTTTGGCGGAAAAGCTGGCGGACTTCCTCGTCGGTAAACAATAAATCCTCGCGCGTTAAAACGAGCGCGGCGGACTGCGTGCGGCGGCGCATAATCGCCAGCGGCGGCAAATCGCGCGTCGTGATGATGATGTGCAGCATATCGGACGAATACTGCAAAAGTCTATCGACCAGTTGATGCACGACCGTGTCGCGCCCGATGTGGTGATAATCGTCCAGAACTAAAATGAACGGCTGCTCCAGCGTGCTCAGGATTTCGTTCAGCAGCAAATCGACGGCGCGCTCGGGAAAGCGCAGCAGCTCGTCCGTCGCTTCGGTTAAATAAGGCAGAATCGTCTCGCCGAAAGCGGGCGCGAAATTTTTGATGCCGTGCGAGATGTAGCCGAGAAAAATAAACGGGTCGGCGTCCGTGTGGTCGAGCTGATACCAGACGGTTTGCCGCGATTGACTGCGGATGAAATCGGCGATAAGCGTCGTTTTGCCGCAGCCCGCGTCGGCGGCGACCAGCGTTATCGGCGCGTTGAGATTCGCCTGCAATTTCTCCGTCAGGCGCGGTCTCGGAAGCAGCTCCGAAACCGAACGCGGCGGAAGCAGTTTTGTTCGCAGAAAAAAATTTGGCTTCTGCATTTCTCGTTTCTCGATAAAATCGTGTCTGGGCGGCGTGGATATTTAGCGATTATTATGGCATAAGGAGCGAAAATTTTCGAGCATCCCGGGAAGTAGAAGAGCCGCGGAGAAATGGAATAGGGGAGAAAGATTGAGCAAATTCAACGTTTCTCCCCTACTTCTTCGCTCACCTGCTCCCCGGCTTCCTAGTCCGACCATTTCACGCGTTTTTCCAGCGCCGCTTCCGCCAGCGATTTCAGTTTCCCGATTCTGCCGAAGGATTTTTCAAAGATTTCACGCCCCGTTTTATCGTCCAGACGATAGCCCGCCAGAAATTTCCGCGCCTCTTCGTCGCTGAACAAAAGCAAATCTTCGTCGATGACGCCGAGCACCTGTTTCGAGCGCAGGCGCCAGAGCGGGAAAGCGGGCGAGCTGCGCGACAAGAGCACCAGGTGCGTGTTTTCGTTCAGCAGATAGAGCAGCAAATTAAAGAACTCGGCAAACCAGGGCGCATCGAAAATATAATGAACGTCATCCAGAACTATCAGAACCGGCTTTTTAATATCACATTCGGCGAGCTGCGAGAAAAGATTTTCGAGAAACGGCGCGACCGCGACTTCAGCCCGGTTTTCAAAGAGATTTTCGGTTTTCACCTTTGCCTGATTAAAACTTTCGGCGAAATATCTGGCGAAAACGCTCCAGGTAATGTCCGCCGATTCGACCCGGTACCACGCGACCGATTCGTAATTCTGAGCGAAATCAGCCGCCAGCGTCGTTTTTCCGGTTCCGGCGCGTCCCGTAACCATCGTCGCGCCGATTTGTTCGGAAAACTTCGTTAAAAGCTCGTTCAGACGCGGGCGCGTGATGTGTTTCGACAAGACGGGAACGCGGAATTTTTCGGCGAAAAGATGGATTTCGTCCGATTTCGGCGCGTAATCTTTCGCCGCGGCGGAAGTCGTCGCCGTGCTGACTGAGGAAACGTCATCGT
>JALZHR010000346.1 GCA_030860665.1 Acidobacteriota bacterium | reverse complement strand
ATTGCAAAATAGCGCAGTAATTGACGAAATTTCTTTTCGGAAATTCGGGAACGGCGATAATAACGGTTTTGCTGTTCCATTTCAGTAGTTTAGCACTCCTTGAAAGTCGCTTAACTACTCTAGAGCCAAAATAATTGTAATTTTAAGGTTTATCCGCCGCCAGCATAAAACGCCCGTTGTTTCTAAACAAACTAAATACAGGCTGAACGGGAAATATCTCAGCCGCGCAATCGAAAGCTGCTTGTAACATTGTCGTTTTGCTTATATACTCCGCAAAAGCATCATTTCAGACGAGATATGAACAATGGTTCAGACCTGATTATCCGCAGCCGGCGCGTCGTTTTGCCCGACGCGATTGCTCCGGCTGCGCTGCATATTCGCGACGGCGTTATCGCCGGTGTCGGCGAATGGAGCCAAGCGCCGGAAAAAACGCCGGTTGTCGATGCCGGCGAGGCGGTCGTGATGCCCGGTCTGGTTGACGCGCACGTTCACGTCAACGAGCCGGGGCGCACCGATTGGGAAGGCTTTGCGACGGCGACGCGCGCGGCGGCGGCGGGCGGCGTGACGACGCTGGTCGATATGCCGCTCAACAGCATTCCGCCGACGACCACGCTCGCCGGATTTCGCGAAAAACTAGCGGCGGCGCGCGGGCAGTGCCGAATTGACGCGGCTTTCTGGGGCGGCGTGATTCCGGGCAACACGCAGGAACTCGAACCGCTTTTAGAGGCGGGCGTGCGCGGTTTTAAATGTTTTCTGATTCATTCGGGCGTCGATGAATTTCCGCACGTGACCGAGTCGAATCTGCTCGAAGCGATGCCGGAGCTGGCGAGATTAAATTCGGTTTTGCTCGTTCACGCCGAATTGCCCGAACCGATTGACGCCGCCGCCGCGCAGTTAAAGAACAGCGACCCGAAGGCTTATCGAACGTTTCTGGAATCGCGCCCGCGCGCATCCGAAAACGAAGCGATTGCACTGATGATTCGCCTGTGCCGCGAAACCGGAGCGCGCGTTCACATCGTTCATCATTCTTCTTCGGACGCTCTGCCGCTGCTGCGCGCGGCGCGCGAGGAAGGTTTGCCGCTGACGGTCGAGACCTGCCCGCATTATCTGACTTTCGCGGCGGAAGAAATCCCGGACGGCGCGACGCATTTCAAATGCTGCCCGCCCGTGCGCGAGCGCGAAAACCGCGAGCGACTCTGGCAGGCGCTCGACGAGGGCGTGATTGATATGATTGTCTCCGACCACTCGCCCTGCACGCCGAATCTGAAGCTGGCGGAAACGGGCGATTTTCTCGAAGCCTGGGGCGGCATCGCGGCTTTGCAGTTCAGCCTGCCCGCCATCTGGACGCAAGCCGAAAAGCGCGGCTTCGGTCTGCGCGAGATAAGCCGCTGGATGTCAGCCGCGCCCGCGAAATTAGCCGGTCTGGATAAACGCAAAGGCAAACTGGCAATCGGCTATGATGCGGACATCGTCGTCTGGCATCCCGAAAAGGAATTCAAAATCGTTCCGGAAATCATTGAATTTAAACATAAAATCACGCCGTATTCGGGAATGAACCTGCGCGGCGTCGTCGAAGCAACGTATGTGCGCGGCGCAAAGGTTTACGAGGACGGAGAATTTGCAAATAGTGCCGCAGGCATATTACTGACGCAATAGCGGCTTGGCAATCGTGTTTTGAAAACCTGATTTAATTTTATTTTGTAAAACGTAATCGGGCGAAGGCGTATTATATGATACGACTATCTAAACGTTATATAACATATTCAGCATAAGCAGCAGGGTCTTCTAGTATAACTTATGCGTAAGACGAATCAGCTGGAAATTTTATTTATCGATGACGATCCTTTTAACTCGTCTTACTATGTATTAATGTTGCAGGCAGCCGGTTTCCGGGTAGAGTATGTTAAGAGCGTCGATGAAGCCATCGAAGCCGCAACCGAGAGAAGTTTTGCAGCAGTTGTAGTTGATATTATGATGCCGTTTGAACCCAGTTACGAATCTCTCGAAACCTCCGGCGGATTCAGAACCGGGGTGGTGCTGGCAAGGGAGATTGAGGAGCTACAGCCTACCGCGGCAATCGTAGCCCTGACAAATTCGGAAGATCCTCTCGTTCAATCTTGGTTTAGTACCAGTCCGGCATTTGACTATTTTTATAAAGGCGACACAAGCCCTGAAGATTTTCCTAATATACTGAGAAATAAAATTCTTGGAATTGAGGAAACGCCGCAAATATTTATTGTGCACGGGCATGATATGGAATCTGCTTTATCTCTGAAAAATTACCTTCAGCATATTCTCAATCTGCCTGAGCCGGTTATTCTGGCGGAAAAACCATCTTTAGGAATGACTCTTATTGAGAAGTTTGAGTATTATGCACACAGCTGTGATGTGGTTTTTGCTCTGTTTACTCCTGATGATTTTCGTAATACAAGCGGCACAGTTGGCAGAGCGCGGCAGAATGTCGTCTTTGAATACGGATATTTTCTCGGTTTCCTGGGACGACATAGCAGCAGGATATTTCTGCTTTATAAAAACGAGGTTGAAATGCCCTCAGACATTCAGGGCATCGTATGTATTGATATATCTAATGGAATTGAAGCGGCAGGTGAGGAAATTCAGCGTGAATTACGCGGACTCCGGCATCGAGATTCAATCTAAGAGCTTTAACATTACCTATTTTGTTTTGCTCATAAAACACTATCGATATGGATTTTACCGAACTGATTGATTTGGCTTCCGAAACGCTCGGCGGCGCGGTGCTTTACGCCAACGACGAATTTTTCGCGCCGAAGGAAAATCTGCTCAAGCCGAAAGCGCCGGTTTTTATCGAAGGCAAATACACGGATTTGGGCAAATGGATGGACGGCTGGGAAACGCGCCGCCGCCGTAGCCCGCGACTAAATGAAAATTTCGATTGGTGCGTCGTTCGACTGGGCTTGCCGGGCGTTATTCGCGGCGTGGTCGTGGACACGAGCTTTTTTCGCGGAAACTTCCCGTCGCACTGCTCGCTCGAAGCCTGCGCCGTCGATGGTCACCCGACCGTCGAGCAATTGCTCGACGCAAAAACCGAATGGCTTGAGATTCTTCCGCAGTCGGAACTGGCTGGCGACTCGCAAAACGATTTTGCGATAAATCACGAGCGGCGCGTAACGCATTTGCGTCTGAAAATTTACCCGGACGGCGGCGTGGCGCGGCTGCGGGTTTTCGGCATCGTCGCGCCGGATTGGGAAGCCCTGCGCCGCCGCGCAAGCGAGATTGATTTGGCGGCGGTCGAGCACGGCGGCAGCGTTCTGGAAGCGAGCGATATGTTTTTCGGGCATCGCCACAACCTGATAATGCCCGGGCGCGCGCAGGATATGAGCGACGGCTGGGAAACCAAGCGGCGGCGCGGCGCGGGCTACGACTGGTGCGTTATCAAGCTCGGCGCAGCCGGAAATATCAGCCGCGTCGAAGTCGATACTTCCCACTTTAAAGGCAATTACCCGGAAAGCTGCTCGATTGAAGTCTGCCGCGCCGACGGCGATGACGCGGCTCTCGATTCAATCGACTGGCAGGAGCTTTTGCCGGACAGCAAATTGCAGGCTCACACGCGACACGTTTTCGTCGAAGAACTCAGTAACTGCGGCGCGGTGACGCACGCGCGGTTCAATATTTACCCGGACGGCGGCGTTAGTCGCCTGCGGCTCTACGGGAGAATCTCGGAATGAGCGGCGGCGAAGGATTGGAGCGTTTAAATCAGGCTTCGAGCGAGACGGCGCAGGCACAGCTTCTAGACTGCTGCGGCTCGCAAAAATGGGCGCGAGCGATGACCGAAGCGCGTCCTTTCGCCAACCTAACCGAATTGCTGGACGAAGCCGCGCGTATCTGGCGAGGTCTCGACGCCGCCGATTGGCTCGAAGCCTTTGCCGCGCATCCGAAAATCGGCGCGCGCCGCACTGCTCCGAAACAAACCGCGCAGTCAGCGCGATGGTCGCACGGCGAGCAATCGGGCGCAAGCTCGGCGGACGGCTCGGTGCTAGACGCGATGGCAGAGGCTAATCGTTTGTATGAACGAAAGTTCGGGTATATATTCATCGTGTGCGCGACGGGCAAAAGCGCGGAAGAAATGCTGGAAATCTGCCGCCGCCGTCTGGATAACGAGCCGGAAGCGGAGCTTGAAATCGCGGCTGAAGAACAACGAAAAATAACGGAAATCAGATTAAAAAAACTGCTGGCGGCGGAGAATTGAATGAGCGCAATCACGACACACATTCTGGATGTTTCGGCGGGAGTTCCGGCGCGCGGCGTCGGCGTCACGCTCGAACGGCGGACGGCAGGCGGAGATTGGGAAATCATCGGCAAAGGCGCGACCGACGGCGACGGGCGGCTGCGCGATTTGCTCGATTCCGAAGCCGTTTTGCAGCCGGGCGATTATCGCCTGACGTTTGAAACCGGAGCTTATTTTGCCGGTCTTCAAATCCAAGGCTTTTACCCGCAGGCTGCGGTGACGTTTACCGTGCGCGACGCGGCTCAGCATTATCACGTGCCGCTGCTCTTAAGCCCTTTCGGATATTCGACTTATCGCGGGAGTTGATAAAAAGATGACAGTCAAGTTAGTTCATAACAATTACGGCAAAGCGCGCGTCCGGCTGCTGAAAGTCGCGCGCGACGGCGAGCGGCACGAATTGCAGAACCTGACGGTCAGTATAGCGTTTGAAGGCGATTTTACGGACGTTCACACGACCGGCGACAACGCCAAAGTGCTGCCGACCGACACGATGAAAAACACCGTCTACACGCTGTCGCAGCAGACGCCGGAAATCGAGGAAATCGAAGCGTTTGCGCTCCGGCTGGCGAATTATTTTCTGGCGAACAACAGTCAGGTTTCGCGCGTCGTCGTCAAAATCGCCGAGCACGGCTGGACGCGCATCGCCGTCGGCGGCGAGCCGCACCGGCATTCCTTTATCAAGGACGGCGACGAAAAGCGCACGACGACCGCGAGCGTCACGCGCGACGCGGCGACGATTGAATCCGGAATCGAGGATTTAATCGTGCTGAAAACGACCAAATCAGGCTTCGTCGGCTTTATCAAAGACTGCTACACGACGCTGCCCGAGGCGACCGACCGGATTTTCTGCACCTCGGTCAAAGCCGATTGGCGTTATACGAACGCGGAAGCCGCGACGGGCGAAAACTGGCGCAATGTGCGGCAGACCATCATCGAAACCTTTGCCGGACACGACAGCCTTTCGGTTCAGCACACGCTCTACGCGATGGGCGAAGCCGTGCTGGAAAAATTCCCGTTCGTCGCCGAAATCGCGTTTTCGCTGCCGAATATTCACTGCCTGCCGTTCGATTTCACGCGTTTCGGCTTGGAAAACGACAACCGGATTTTTACGCCGACCGACGAGCCGCACGGCTTGATTGAGGCACGCTTGTCGCGTTAGAAGATTCGGAAAAACGAGAAGAATTGTTATTAATAATTTGTATGACATCAACGCTTTCTGAGGAATCATTACAGGAAATCACCGGCTCGCTGAAAACTTCGCTCGCGGCTTTCGCGGCGCGTTATCCGGGCGAATCCGGGCGGCGGCAGCCGGTTCACACGGTTTACGGCGGCGCGCATCTTTTTAAATCCGATACCGCGCCGCGTCTCGGCTCGCTCGCCTTGCGGGCTTTTGAAACCTACGCGCCGGATGCGGCGACGTTCGCGCAGGCGCTGGATTTGCCCGCTAAACTGGCTGACACGATTTACGGGCGCGTGCGCGAAAAGCTGGCGCGCGAGCCGGTCGAAGATTTTCGCATCGACTTTGAAGACGGTTACGGCGCGCGCCCCGACGACGAAGAAGACGGTCACGCCGAGAGCGCGGCGCGGGAAGTCGCGAAAGGTCTGGAAGCCGGAACACTGCCGCCGTTTATCGGCATCCGCATCAAGACTTTTTCCGAAGAGCTGCACGCGCGCAGCATTCGCACGCTCGATTTATTTCTGACGACGCTCGTCGAATCAACCGGCGGGCGATTGCCCGAAAATTTCGTCGTCACGCTGCCGAAAATCGTTCTGCCCGAACAGGTAACGGCTCTGATAGATATTTTCGATTTGCTCGAATCGCGGCTGAATCTGCCGGAAAATTCTCTGAAAATGGAGATGATGGTCGAAACCACGCAGTCGATTATCAACGAGCGCGGCGAGGCGAATCTGCCGCGCCTGCTGGCGGCGGCGCGCGGTCGCTGCACGGCGGCGCACTTCGGAACTTACGATTACACCGCAAGTTGCAGCATCACCGCCGCTTATCAGGATATGCTGCACCCGGCGTGCGATTTTGCTCGCCACGTGATGCAGGTTTCATTCGGCGGAACTGGCATCTGGCTCTCGGACGGCGCGACGAATATTATGCCGGTCGCGCCGCATCGCGGAGAATTGACGGCGGAGCAGGAAGCGGAAAACCGCGCCGTCGTGCATCGCGCCTGGCGGCTGCATTACGAACACACGCGGCATTCGCTCGCCAACGCTTTTTATCAGGGCTGGGATTTGCACCCGGCGCAGCTGCCCACACGCTACGCGGCGGTTTACACCTTTTTTCTCGAGGGCTTGGACGCCGCTTCCGAGCGGCTGCGAAATTTTGTCGCCAAAGCGGCGCAGGCGACGCTGGTCGGCGACGTTTTCGACGACGCGGCGACCGGGCAGGGACTTTTGAATTATTTCCTGCGCGCCGTCAATTGCCGCGCGCTGACCGAACGGGAAGCGCAGGATTTGACCAGCCTTTCGCTCGAAGAACTGCGCTCCGGCTCGTTCGTAAAAATATTGCAGAACCGGCAAAAATAAGTTATCTTCGTGCTTATCGATTGATTGATTAATTGATACCAAGCTCCCGCGCATTGATTTTCCGAAACGCGCCGTTTCACTGTCTGCGGATAAAAAGCGGCGGCGAAAAATTTGTCAGTTTTCATTTCTGAAAGGAGAAGTTTATGAACTGGCTATGGATTGGAGTCGTCGGTATTTACGTGAATTTCACGGTTTTCCTGTTCACCGAATTTTCGCTTTTGTATTTTTTCGTCCCGGTGATTTGCATCGCCCTGCTGGCGTGGAAAATGACCAGCGCGCAAAAACGAGATAAGTGATAACTGATAACTGATAACTGATAGTGAAAGAAAAGGGTAGTGTCCTAATTTTGTGGCGCTATTCTAAGATTTGTCTCAAAAACCACCCTTTTTGAGACGGTAAATCTAAATTTGCCCCGATTGCATCAAAGGTTTTATGAAGTTCATCTCATTAGCAATTATCTTTGCTTTATTTGCAAACATTTGTTTTTCTCAAAGTAATCAACTACACAAGTCACAGAAATCTCGAATCTCTACTGTTAAAAAAAACATCCTGATCGATAAAAAACTACCCAGCCTTTATATTACTTTTGAAAAATTCGGAAAATGGACGCCTTTACGGGACGATGAAAGCGGCAAAGGTGTTTTGTTACGATTGCATAATAATATGCGTTACTCCATTAACGTTTGCGGATTCGGCATCCAGAATGAAAACGGGCAGTTTACTCAATATAGTGAAGGCTCTCTATTAGGATTGCAGTATGACGTTATTCTTAATCCATTAACTATAACCGAAGACAGACCAAACATAGATGTTCCAACTGGCTACAATACTGGAAGCACTTGTCAGTTATTTGAAGTGAGACCCGGCAAACTAATGAGGTTTGCTGTGCCAAAAGAACATTTAGTAAAAGGTCTTTCAATAAAAATTCCCTTCATTTATGAATGGGAAGATGTTGGCGAGCCAAATCATTTTGTTTATTTTAACTCTTTAAATATCCCAAATTAGAGTGTCTCAGAAACGCCCCTTTTTGAGACACAGAAACGCTAATTATTTTCTGATTTCAACTTTTTCTGAATTTGCATATGATAGTGAAGAGAGGTCTTCAAAGAAATTCATTAGGGGTCAAAAAGGCAAAGATATGATTCATTCAATTATATCGAAGGTGCTATTTTGTTTTTCCGCGGTTGTTGTCGGCATTGGGCTGATTTTTCTTATCCTCGCGGTAAAACGCGGCACGCTTCCTTACAACAGTGAAGGCAACTACTTTGATGGCGCCGTCAACTACCATGAGCAAAGCATTATGGCTTACGACATCTTTGCTGCCGCTTGTTTTTTAGGTGCGATAATGTTTTCGCTATCCGCATGTTTTTTCAGCGCTCGCAACAGGCTGCTCTTGGCAAGCCCCGTGACCTATCTTCTTAACTGAACGTCTCATAAACGACCTTTATCGAGACAGTTTTAGCAGATTCAGAAAAAGAAACTCACTTTCCCGTAAATTCATTGCTATTACATTGATTAAAGCGTATACCTTAATACACTAAACGAAAACATTCTGCTTACTACAGAATTCATCCGCTTACAATTTCGATTAAGGAATAAAATGAAAAAACAAACAATTCTTTGTTCAGCTCAACGGCTGTCGCTGGCAATCGTCTCGGCAATCACCATCATTATCGGCTCAGGAATTTCAGTTTCGGCGCAGAATGAATTTAGAGGCTACAAAGTCGGGCGTTATGAGGGCGATATTATCAATACTACCGGGAACGTCAAAGGCACGGCAGCTTTTGAAGTCAGGAAAATCGACTACGCAACCGGCGAAGTAACGACGTATCTGACGCCGACCAGCAGCAATCTGACGGGTGAAGGAACGCTCACGGGAAAAATCGACGAAAACGGCGTGATGCGCGTGTCCGGTCCGTTTAGCGGCTGGACGGCAAGCGTGGTTGCCCGCGTCAGCGGCAACACGATTAAAGCCAATTATCGTTTGTTGTCGGGTAGCTCGTCTCAGAACGGAAACTTCACCGTAAGGCTACCGACTGCCGGCGGCAATGAAACTGACGATATTCCCGTGCCGGATGCGCCGGAAAACGAAGCGTCAACCAATAAACAGACAAATACGACAACCTCAAATCAAACGAACAATAAATTCAAAGTTGGCGACCGCGTTGAAGTAAACCATAACGGGCATTACAACCCGGTATGGCTAAAAGGCACAATCGTGAGCATTTACACCATTAACGACGGTGAACAAGCCGGTTTTGAAGTTAGAATGGATGACGTAAAAGATTATACAGGCGCTGGACAAGTTTATAGATTTCAAGCCCAAGCCGTGCGTCGTTTGAATGAAACCGCAGCAGAAAAACAGGCTCAAGCAGCCAAACAAGCCGCCGCCGACAAAGCAATCGTCAAACTTCGCCTGGACGAAAACAACAAAATTCTAGCTGACCGCGAACTGCTCGACTGCGACAATCTCGGAATAAAACCGGTTAAGAACGGAGCGCGTCCTACTTTGGAGACAACCGGTAAAGTTATTCGTTGCCATCATGAAAAAAAAGGGAATGCCGAAACCGTGACCATAGACATTACCTCTTTTCAAGTCGGCGCGCCTACTAAATGGCGTTTGTTGCGCGAGGTCGGACCAGATGCCAATCTGAGCACGATTGTTCATCCGATAAAAACAACTTTTACGCAGAAGAATTATACCCGCGCCGTCGTCTATACAAAAGTAATCGAAACCATCTATAGCTGCTATGTCAACACCTTCGGCGACTGGCGGTGCTTCAATGGAGCATTTAAAGAAAAGGGCGAGATGAAAAGGACACCTGTACAACCATAAGCGCGGATGAGACGGGCGTCCACGCTCCTGTGATAACGCGCCGCCATCATAAGCAAGTTTTCTGTGAGAAAAAAATGAAAAAACAAACAAATCTACATTCGATAAATTTACTGTCGCTGACAATGGTCGCAGCAATTATCATCATTAGTGGCGCAGTTGTTACTTGGAAAAGTGTAAGCGCTGAACAAGATAAAATTGAATACAATCAGGTTTATGAATGTGGAGCCGGGAAATCAAAATTCAAAGTATTAAGCTGTAAGGGCACGGGCAAAATGGACAGATGCGAGATTTTTAGAATCAATGAATATTCGCCCGACGGCGGTTTCAAAGATTCGGTTTATCGTAGTCAAATAGATGATTCCATCAATCAAGGTTGCAAAATCAAAGGGCGTCCTGACGTTAAAAATGACGAAAAAGAAGACAAAAAAACCGAAAATGAAAGTCAAGTCTCAAAAACCAACAAAGACCAGGATAAACCTACACCGGAGAATACAAACGACAATTCAGTAGCTTGTTTCGCGTCAGATTCCGAGACTAACGTAAAAAACCTCAATGAAAAAAGTTTCAAAGGTGTGCTACGTCGTTTTTGGGAAAAGAAACCGGAAGAAAGCGGTCCGACGGTAACATTGACTTTTCAAAAAATGACCATTGGTGCCCCGCGTCGCTGGCGAGCAACCTTTGACGATGCTTATTCACAAGCCGACCCGAAGAAACCTATCTATCCGGTCAGAACTACATTTACAACCTGCACCGATTACACGGATGCCATCACGACCCGAAAGATGGAACGGATTTACGATTGCTACGTTCACAAAACCGGCGGTTGGCAATGCTCGCAAACTGGAGCGAGCGGACCGCTGGCAATGAAGGATGAAAAAGTATATACGCCCAAAAAGCGACAGTAAATTAATGAGCAGCTGGAAGTAAAGGAAAATTAAAATGAAAAAACAAACGAACTTACATTCGATTAAATTATTGTCGCTGGCAATGGTTGCGGTAATCACCATAATTATTGGCGCAAGCCTTCCAACATCAGCTCAAGACCAGCCGACTTACAAAGTCGGCGACCGGGTTGAAGCAAAACCAGTCAGCAGCTGGAAGAAAGCCACAATTGTGGCAATCGATATGTCGGCAAGCGCCGCCGTCGTTAGGATGGACGACGAAAAAGATTACACCGGTGCGCAAAAGGAATATACGACACATATCAACAACCTGCGCCCTTTGCAGGAAACGGCAGAAGAAAAACAAACTCAGGCTGCTAAACAAGCAGCAGCCGATAAAAATGTCGTCGAAAAACGTGTCGATGCAAACAATACTGTACTGGCTGACCGCGAAATTCTCGCTTGCCCGGTCGAGCAGAAAGCGGTTAAAAAAGGATCGCGACCCAATTCTCTGCTTCTTAGTAAACTCATTCGTTGTCTGTGGGAAAAGCCTGCGCGAGAAGGAATGGATGGTGCGGTCACAATGGATTTGACTCCGATACAAATCGGCGCGCCTCGTGCGTGGAATCCGCGCCGGGATTTAGGAGGAAGCGCGGGAACAATTGTTTACCCTGTAAAAACAACTTACACGCGAAAGACTTTCTATCGTGAGCGCACAGAAGTAGATGAATACACAGGGGTTTTCAATTGCAGTATTGACCCGTTCGGTGAGTGGAAGTGCGGAATGGCAGAAAACAAGCGAAAGGGCGAATCAAAAAGCATCCCTGTAAAGAAATAACTACAAACCGTCCGCAGAATAGCTGACTTTATTGTACTGCGCGCAGATTCATAAGTTTGAATTTGGCAATGGAGCTTATCGGCAAACTCTGCTTTAGCCGTTTGAAAGGCAAAATACACATTCTTGTTTAGAAAATAATTTGAGCGGCTTTCTTCTACCATATTGCGTATAAATACAGCCTCGCAACTTGTTAAAGGAAAACTTATCACGGAGAAATCAAAATGAATATTCCACAAGGAAAAAGGCGGCGGGGACTCGCTATTGCTTCACTGGTTATTGGCATCCTTACTATCATTACGACGGTAATACTTATTGCTACAGAAATGATCACTGATTTCGGTTTTCAGGTGCGCCGTTTTTGGGAAGAAGGCAATAATCATTTTGCGGCAGCCATCACCTTTCTTGTTTCATTTTTGCTAATAGTACTACCCATTATAGGTTTATTTATGGGAATAATGGCACTAATAAAAGTCATAAAAAATCAATCATTGCACGGCGGCGGCGGTAAAGTCATTGCTGTAAGCGGCATAATCGCAAACCTGGTATCGGGATTAACGTATTTTGTGCTATTAGCCCTGGCTACCTTGCGTAGTAGAAGCGTATGATCGCAAAATTATACGAATTCACGTTATCAATAAAACAAACCTCATCTGCAATAAATTCATTACCATTGTATCGTTTCTCAACTATACCTGAAACGCATTAAACGAAACATTCCGCTTATGACAACGTGCAGCTGCCGCTAATATCGAAGAAGGAAAATTAAAATGAAAAAACGAGCTTTTATTACAATCTGGTTGATCTTATTGATGACATTTGTCGGCTGCTCTCCCTCTGATTTGCCATCCGGCGCATATCCAAAACAGGCTGGTTCTTTCAAACTTGTAGATGGTCCGATATCCAGACCCGAACATAAAGAAACAGACAGCCCCAAAACATATTTCAGCGAATATCAATCGGCGGGGGGCTCATCTTTGGCGCATACGATATATGTTTATCGACAGGCAGATAGAGCTGAAAAAGAGTACGCAGAATTAAAAAATTCTAAAAAAGATGGAATTCTGCCCGGCGAAACCTTCCGTGAATCAGGCAACAAATCAATCCATGTTCGCAGCAACGAAATGATGGATATCAAATGGGTCTGCGGTTCGTCGCTTTGCGAGGTCGCATCGCGCGATCATGAAGCTGCTCTCCAGCTTGCCGACAGTCTCCCCTACAAATGAGTCTTTTCGAGACTTGTAGAAGACAGAAAACTAATTCTAAAACTATGAGAGGAATGATGAAGAACAGTAAAAAAGCAGTAAGTATCTCGGTAATGGCAATGATAATGTTTGGGTTGATAGGGTGCGGTCTGGTGAAAACAGAGCCGAAGATCGAGATCAATCATAAAATCGTCGGCAAATGGAGCGCTACGGCGATGGGCGGTGAGCCGGTGGTTTGGGATTTTAGGAAAGACGGCACCATGATTTGGTCGATGAACGGTAAGGGACAGCCTGCTCAAAAATACAGGATGATAGATGACAAGACGTTCGAGCTTGAAACGAAGAGCGGAACGAAATCCGAAGGGAAGATAGAATTTTCCAATAACGATAATACGATGATAATGACTGATCAATTTCGTATCAAAACAACTTTCAAACGGGAATAGCTTTTTATGTAAAAACAGACTGAGGAATTTTTGGCAGGCAAAATTACAATCCTATGGTTCGGATTTCATATGAACAGTAAAGTGTTTCATAAACACTCTTTCTAAGACGATCAAGATGGCAGATACTTTGTCTTATAAACACCTCTTTTTGAGACAATAAATACACTGCGATCTGTCTCATAAAAAAAACTTTTGAGACAACTGTTTTTGAAAACTGATGGCATTTCCACTTATACATTCCGGGAACCTTTTTATGACAGTACCGCTTTTGTAGGATGTGGGCAACGGTGAATTTGAAATCGAATCTTCTCCCGGAAACGGCATGACCCTTTATGTTAAAGTCCTGGTATCGGTGATCGACGCAGAGAAATAAAGTTTTTATCGTTCAAGCTGAAATCCCTATTGCTTGAATATTTGTGTAAAGACGTTAAAAATACATGTCCCAAAAGACGCTGAACAATAGATCGAATTAACCCGGCGCCGCCTTTCAAATTAGCTTTGCGGCAATCGGACTGTAAATACTGTTCCGTCTGTTTCCGACGAGCTGACTTCAATAGTGCCGTTATGTCCCTCGACGATTTCACGTGCAATAAACAAACCAAGTCCGAGGCTGGTCGATGGATGTGAATGCGCTCCCCTAACAGGTAACTGAACTAAGGGATTGAAAATAACCTGCAATGATTCGGGCGGTATGGGGCGCCCGAAGTTTTTGACCTCGACGATAATCGTTCCCCCGTCCCGGCGTCCCGAAAGGGTCACCTGCTTTCCTTCTTCGCTGTACTTTGCTGCATTGATCAAAAGATTCGAGAGAACCTGCTGAAACCGCGCCGGATCGAAATAGCCGTCGAGATTGCCCGTCATCTCAAAATTAAAAACCGCTTTTGGATGCGCTAACTGAACTTCATCAACTGATGTGCGGCTGACGCTTTCCAGATTTGCCGGTTCGGGTTTGATCGGTATTTTTTTCCCAATCTGTTCGCCGGCAAATTCGAGCAAATCCTTAATCATTCTATTCATCGTCGAAACACTTCTTTTAATGCGGGCGGCGATGTCTAAATACTGAGCATCTAGAGTTTCAGATTTTATCAAGATCTGTGAAGCCATCTGGATAGCCGAAAGCGGTCCTCTTAAATCATGCCCGAGAATAGCCAGAAATGTCTGTCTCGATTGGTCAACCGCGCTTGAGTAACTGGAAATCGATTCTGCCAGAGCCTGGTCGATGGCTTCATTAAAACGCATCATATCGTCAAACTCGGTTTCATCAAACTTGGTCAGCCGCGATTTCCATAATCTGATGACGCTGGCTCTTAATGCACGATATTCGCTGCCTAATTGCTCCAGATCAAAGCCGGCGATTTGCCGTAAAGCTCCATGCGTTGTCGCTGCCGTTTCCTTACCTACCAGCGGGTCAGCCAATCCTTTTGATTTATCGGATTGCTGCCGATCAGTTTGATGAATGTTAATGTCTTTTGCTGCTGCTTCCAGAATCAGTTTGGCATGATCGCGCAGCGTTAAAGAATCCATTGTTTCGGCGGCAGGCTGGATCGTCTTGGCAAAAGACTCCCACTCCACAAGGATTTCTTCTATGTTTTCGGTAATGAATTTAGACAATCTCATAAAGCTATGTAAATTTAGAGTATTCTTTTATTCGCCGGAAAGCTATGAAGCATATACAAGCATTACCTGCATGTGCTTCGATAAGCTTTAAGCCCTCTCAAATTCTCAATATATCGAGAAGAAATTCCGTTATCCAAAAAGTGTAGTTTTCTACGCCACTTCAGGCTAGCTTTTTAGATTTGTATTTAACTGAGCGAATAGCTTAATGTTCGAGATATTGATTAAGAAGTGCTTCCAGAGAATCGAAATCGACGGGCTTTGCGATCAAATCGCTGCAACCCGCTTCGATGGCTTTTTCATAGAATTGTTTGCCATGTGCCGTGACGGCGATAATCGGAATCTCGGCGCCGCGCTTAAGTTTTCTAATGGCTAGGGTCGCTTCGATGCCGTCCATTAAGGGCATCGACATGTCCATCAAAACGAGATCGGGAAAGTGCGCTTTAAGCATTTTAATCGCCTCAAAGCCGTCGGCGGCTTCGACAACCTGGTAGCCGTAGCCTTGTATCAGAATTTTCATACATTCGCGAGTGTCTTCATAGTCTTCAACAACCAAAATTATTCCTTTCATAAATTTCTACCTGAATTAAATAGAATTTATGAAATCAAGGTGAATGTGTATTGAAATCACGCAAAGTATTTAACAGATATTTATAGTCAGTCAACTTTGATGCCAGATTCAGGCGGCGTCACAACCTTGAAGCTAAAGAAAGCGTAAGTGTAAGTTCGATCGGAAACTATCTGTCCAAAAACAACAATGATACTGTCGCCCAATTCATTTTGGATAAAATTAATTCAATTAAATCGCTGCAATCAATAATTCCATTTTAGGTTTTATTGACGATATTGAATTGGACAACAGGATCATTGTTGTTTTTGAACTGTATCCTTCAAAAAACGGCTGTCTCGAAAACGCCCGTTAATGAAGTGAGTTATACTTAGTCTTATAAAGGACCCTTTTTGAAACAATTATTCTAAATCTTGGTTTCCCGCATCAAAGCATCATTAAAACATCTCATAAGTGACCCTTTTTGAGACTGTTATTAGCATTTTCAAAAGCAATATTTAAGATGCAAAACTTCAATGATGAAATTTCTTAAAAAACAGGTTTGGCTGCAGGCAATAATTTTTTGCGTGGCATTAAATGTTTCGGGTCAAATTGAAAAACCTCAAAATCTCTCTGATGAAAATTTAGTCTTAAAGCTAAGCTCGAAAGACCATCGGGAAGCTACTCAAGCGGCGATTGAAATTTTCAAAAGAGACGAAAAATTGCTTCCTTCATTACTAAAATTAAAGGGCAACAAATCAAGTTACAATGGTTATTGTCTGGGCGACCCCGAAGGTGCCGACTTTTTTTTGACAAGCATAGACGACCAAAATTCAAATGACGGCTCGCGCGTCACAGTCGAAGTAGCGGCTTTATATCTAATATCCGCGATTTATTATGAGAATATAGCTTTTGCCAATGTTCCTTATCTGACTGGGAACGGTCGGATTGTTGATTTCCAATATAATACGGCTAAACGAGTTAACAAAGCGTGGAAGGCAACTGAGAGATGGTACAAAAAAATGGATCAACAAGGACTGCAAAAGCTTCGTCAAATAAAGCAGTTTCCATTAAAAACGACAAAGATTCATTTTACTGGAACAAATGCGGCAAGAAAGAGAAACATTTCGGATTGTCTGCAATGATAGTATCCCCAAATCTAAACTTGGAAGAGAATGTCCGACAATAAAACTTTGAACGCTTATAAATATCAATCGGTCATTACCAACCGCTCTATGATTGACAGTGTGTTCCTAAAACGACCTTTTGGGAACACGAAAAAGAGCTTGGAATTAGTCTCGAAAATGAAATTTAAGGAACCCATTGTTGTTTTAGTTATTCTGCTTGTGATGCTGTGCGGTTGCGGCAAAACACAAAGTAAAGTTGATATTTACTCACGGAAAGTTGATGTTGACCTCCAAAGAGAATTTGCAAAAGCTGCATCCAATGGAAACATTGAGTGGATGAAGTCATTTTTAGCTCGTGGCGCTGATGTGAATACAGCAGGCGCAGGTTCAGGATTGCCGATTATCAATGCTGCGGCAAATGGTCATACTGAGGCTGTACGTTTTCTGCTTGATAATGGTGCTGATGTAAACGCAAAGTATAAGTTCGAATCAACAGCTTTAATAGCTGCGGCTGGCAATGGGCATCTTGAAACGGTAAAGTTGTTGCTGTCTCGCGGAGCTGATATTAATGCTGTTAGTGAAGGCTATTCAGCTTTAAGGTCAGCAGAAGGCAACGGGCATTCAGAAGTTGCTCAGTTGCTTAGAGAATTAGGAGCAAAGAAATAGTTTTTCTTTTTGGATAGTGCTTGGTTGTAACAAGCAGCCCACAAATCAATGGAGCGAAGGGGGAAACAGCTACTTTAACCTGTCTCAAAAACGTCCGTTATCAGCACTTGACCAAGGGTTATATACTTAATCCCATAAACGACCCTTTTTGAGACTAAATAGAGTTAGAAAGTAAATATCGAAAAGTAATGTTTAAGGTAATAACTTTTTATTTCTTTTTTATCCTAAAACTCAAATCTACCTAGTTTATTTTTACAGTAACAAACAAGATATAGAGTCAGGTATTGAACAAATAAACCGTTTGAAAAACTATCTAAGACTAAAAGGAATAGAGCCAGAAAGAATTAAAATTTTTAACGGCGGAAAAGAAGATAAACCCGAGATAGTTATCTATTTGGTCATATAGAGATAAAGCAGTCTCAAAAACGACCCTTTTTGCGACAATCATCCGTTAATGTTCGCGGCTAGACTGTTTTTATCAGTATGAACGATGAACTTAGAATTTCAATCTGCAGCCCACCAGACCGTAAGTTTTTGGTGGCGGAGATTATGTTGGATAATGAGCAGATAGCTGAATTGAACCAAGAGCAAAACTCCTTCTTGTTAGAGATATATCCTCGGCGGGACGGACAGCCTTGGCTAGTCAGTTACGAGGCATTGCTCAAAGCCCTAACAAAAGCGAAGGAACGTTTGAGCGATGAGTAATAAAACCCGTCTCAAAAACGCCCGTTTTTGAGATATTGAGAAAGTAGCTGTTTCGCTCTTAAATGTAATAACTTGCAACTCACATCATAATACCGCTTTAGAAATTATGTTTATGCAGGCTAAAATGTGACCTGCTCGATCGGTTCTGTACGGTCGGGTCGTGCTGCAATATAAATAAACAAAAGCGGCAAATAAAAAAGGCTCAAGGTTTTTTCTTGAGCCTTTTTTATTCAAAGCCGCAGCCAACAATTTAGCGATTTAAGTTGTGCTTTTTTATCGCCCATAAGCGATAAAAAACTATCTCCGGGTTCCCAACTTTTGTGAAAAACAGAATCCTAGTCGAGCATTCGGCTACTATTTGAAACTCTGTCGTACTTGCGCCTTTAGCATCTCAATTTTATGGTTGGTTAGCGACTTTTTGCTTTATCAAGAATTAACTACTTACCGGTATTGACATACTGAATGCAATCACCTTGATTTGTAAATCTGCGCGGAATATAGAAATCCCGCCAACCCTGATTCTTACATTGATTAGTGTTAGTTGGCGGCACAGCATCCGGGTCGCAGGCATCTCCTATACCATCAGTATCCGTATCAGTTTGACTGGGATTGGGAGTTGTCGGGCAATTGTCTGTGCTATCTGGAATTCCATCGTTGTCGCTGTCCGGTGGCGGAGGCGGCTGAAGCTCGAAATTAAAGGTTGTGCTATTGCCGTTAACTCCGATAGTTACGTTATCAACATTACCGACGAAATTGTCCCAAGCACCTGCGCCGAAACCGGTAACAATGCGAATGCCTCCCGATCCGCTGGAAGTATTAACAATAGTTGAATTAGGAAAGGCGGCTAGATAAGTGGAAAGTGATATTACGCCAGTCCCGGGTCCGGAGCCTGCGTTGCCGAAAACCGAGTACCAACAGCCGTTAAGAGCGTCCCATGTTTGCCAGGTATTGGTAACAACTACTTGCTGCGGGTTGCTGGGACAGAAAGTCGCGGATTGATAGACCGGCTCGAAGAAAAGTAAATCAACCGGTGTATTTGGGTTATTATCGTGGTCTACACGAAGAATAATGTACGGTGCTTGTCCATCAGTATTCTGCTGAACGTATGTGCTGTAACTCAGTGCGGTTAGCTGGCTCAAAAGTGTACCTGCGTAATTTGGATTCCTGAGTTCGGCAGAGCCGTTGCCGTTTGAACCGACAGACAGTTGCGCGCTTCCCGTTCCGAGAGGCGGCGTTCCGGGACCGTTTACAAAACTTACAGATGCGGTAGAACCGTTTGTAGGCGTGGTCACAGTTTGCCAGCCTTGAAGATTGGAAGGGCTGACAACTACTGTTGCTGCGTAAACTGCTACAGTTAGCAAAAGTAAACTTATGGCAATAATCGGTCCTATTGCGAATTTTTTGATTTTCATATTATTTCCTTTCTTTTTTTATTCAAAGATAGTTATTTAACGGGGAAGATATTAATCGCCTAAATTACTTACTTTTCTTTACTCTTGCTTCGAACCTTTCAGTGTCGAAAATAGAAAAACTAATAAATTATTTCTCTACTTCATCGCTGTCGAATAACAAGGGTTAAAACCTTTGGAAAAATGAAACTGCTGAAGATGGCGAGCACCATACCAAGATAATCAAAGGATGTCAAATTGGAATACTTATTTTTTCGTTTCAAGGAAAAACACTACCCCAAAACGCCCGTTTTCGAGCTTAATAAAAAGCGCAAAAAAAGTCTCAGAAGTCATACGTTTTTGAGACACTCTAATTGTTAGAGTAATTATAGTTTAAGGCTGACAACCGGATTACCTCATTTTTCAATTTTGTCTCATAAACCGTCCCATTACCAAAATCCCGAAACTCATCGACATTTTCGACTGACGTTATCGAGTTGTTGAAAATATTTAATTTTCAGCGCCTCAAGATTAGGACACTATCGGGAAAAGATTATCAACTATCAGTTCTCACTTATCAGTTTTCCCGCAAATTCTGCTCGCTTTTTTGCATCTTATCTGTTCGCCTCAGCGACCGAAAAATGTAATATTGATTAACATCGGAGAAATTGTAAAATCTTAGAAAAACGAACGCGGAAATTGCGGGTGAGCCGGAAGGCTCGCGCAGCCGCCGTTTTCTTTTACGGAGAGAGCAGACCATATGAAAAAAATATCAGCCCTATTATTGCTTTTCAGCTTTTTAATCAGCGTTCCATTCGCGGCGCGCGCCGACGAGGGAATGTGGACTTTCGACAACCCGCCGCTCAGGCAGTGGAAAGAGCGCTACAACTTTGAGCCGACCGCCGAGTGGCTGGAAAAAGTCCGCCTCGCGTCGGTGCGCCTGAACGACGGCGGCTCGGGCGGCTTTGTCTCGCCGGACGGCTTGCTCGTCACCAACCAGCACGTCGCCGACGGGCAATTGCAGAAACTTTCCACCAAAGAAAGAAACCTGACGCGCGACGGTTTCCACGCGCGCACGCGGGCGGAAGAACTGAAAGCGCCCGACCTCGAAATCAACGTGCTGGTTTCTTTTGAAAACGTCACCGACCGCGTCCAATCGGCGGCTAAAGCGGGCGCGTCCGACAAGGAAGCGAGCGAGCAGCGCAAAGCCGTCATCGCCCAGATTGAAAGAGAATCGACCGAAAAAACCGGCTTGAAGAGCGACGTCGTCTCGCTCTACAGCGGCGGCGAATACTGGCTCTATCGTCACAAAAAATACACGGACGTGCGGCTCGTTTTCGCGCCCGAAGAGCAAATCGCCTTTTTCGGCGGCGATTACGACAACTTTACTTTCCCGCGCCACGATTTGGATTTTACGTTCTTTCGCGCTTACGAAAACGGTCAGCCCGCGAAAACGCCGCATTATTTCAAATGGTCGGAAACCGGACCGAGCGAAGGCGAATTCGTCATCGCCTCGGGCAGTCCCGGCTCGACGGCGCGGCTTTTGACCGTCGCCCAGCTCGCTTACCAGCGCGACGTCGGCAATCCTTTGCAGAAAAAAGTCTGGACGCTGCGCCGCGACATTCTGGAAAATTTCGGCAAGCGCGGCGCTGAACAGGAACGACAGGCTGGCGCGGGAATTCGCGGTTTTAACAATTCGCTGAAACGGCTGGTCGGTCAGCAGGAAGGCTTGCAGAATCCGCGAATGTTCGCCAAAAAGGAAGCCGAAGAAAAAGCCCTGCGCGACGCCCTGGCGAAAAACCCCGAATTGCAGAAGATGTATGCGCCCGCGTGGGAACAGATTGCCGCGTCTTACCGCGAGCTTCCGGCGATGTCTAACCGGCTGGCGTTTTCCACGCTGTCGCCTTCGCGCTTAGCCTCGATTGCGACGCAGATTGTTCGCTACGGCGAGGAAATCAAAAAGCCTAACGACCGGCGCTACGACGAATTTCGCGATTCGCGCCTCGAATCCTTCCGGTTCAGCCTGCTTTCGCCCGCGCCGGTTTATCCCGAGCTGGAAGAATACGCCTTGACGGCTTGGCTCGAAGAAGGATTGAGAACGCTGGGCGCAAACGACCCGTTTATCAAAGCCGCGCTCGGCGGTCAGACGCCCGCCGAAGCGGTTCGCCGAGCGATTCAGGGAACGCAGTTGAAAGACGTAGCGGCGCGCAAGGCTCTGCTGGACGGCGGCTCGGACGCGATTGCGAAATCCACCGACCCGATGATTGTGATGGCGCGCAATGTCGACCCGGTTCTCCGCGAGCTTCGCGCGTGGAACGAGGAAAAGATTTCCAGCGTCGAAGCCAGCGCGGGCGAAAAAATAGCGAAAGCGCGCTTTGCCGTTTACGGCAAAACCATCGCGCCGGACGCGAATTTCAACCTGCGCATAACCTTCGGGCGCGTCGCGGGCTACGAGGAAGACACGACGCTCGTGCCGTTTAAGACGACGTTTTACGGCTTATACGACCGCGCCGAAAGTTTTGGGGAAAAACCGCCCTACAATCTGCCCGCGCGATACAAGGAAGGTCGCAATAAATTAGACCTTTCGACGCCGCTGAATTTCGTTTATTCGGCTGACACCATCGGCGGGATGTCCGGCTCGCCCGTCATTAACCGCAACGCGGAGCTGGTCGGCTTGAATTTCGACAGCAACCTGCAAAAGCTCTCGAATCGCTACTGGTATATCGAGGAATCGGAAGGCAGCCGCGCCGTCGGCGTCCACAGCGCCGCAATTCTCGAAGTTCTGCGCAAACTTTACGACGCGCAGGACTTAGCGCGGGAGTTAACCGGCAAATAGGTCGAAAACGCAAAATGCAAAACGCAAAATGCAAAATGGAATTATTTCCTTATATTTTGCATTTTGCGTTTTGCATTTTGCATTAAATTACCTACGGTTTGGCGTAATTCGGGAAAGCGCCTTTCGCGGGTTTGCGCGGCGGGTTTCTTCTGAGTTCCGCCAGCGTTACTTCGACGGCTTTTTCAAGCTGTATGTCGCGCCCGGCGCGCCACATTTTCGGGTCGAGGTCGACTTCGATGTCCGGCGCGACGCCTTTGTTTTCAACGTCCAGCTCGCCCTGCGGATTTCTGAAAGCGACGCGCGGAGCGGTAACCTGCCCGCCGTCAATCAATGTCGGATAAGTGTAAATTCCGACCAAGCCGCCCCAGGTGCGCTTGCCGACCAGCGGTCCGAGCTTGTTCTGGCGGAACAGGAAAGGCAGCAGGTCGCCGCCCGAGCTGGAATATTCGTTGATAATCATCGTTTTCGGTCCGAAAATCGAGGCGGTCGGCGTGGCGAAATCTTCGCCCTCGCGGGTCGACCAGTAATTCATCAGCGGGCGGCTCATATAGCCGATCATATAATCAGCCGCGCTGCCGCCGCCATTAAACCGCTCGTCGATAATCGCGCCCTCGCGGTCGATTTGGGCGAAATAGTAGCGGTTGAAATTCGTGTAGCCCGCGCCGCCCGTATTCGGCAGATAAACGTAAGCGAGCTTGCCGCCGCTCAACTCGTAAACCTTGCGGCGATTGCCTTCAATCCACGCCAGATTCCGCAGCCCGCCTTCGTTTGCCACCGGAACGACCGTCACCTGCCGCGCGTCTTTGCCGTCGGCGTTCGGGCTGACCCTGATGATGATTTGCTTTCCAGCGGTCTGCGGGAAGAAGGAATAAATATTATCGGTTGCGCGGACTTCGCGCCCGTTGACGGCGATTAAATATTCGCCTTCACGAACGTTGACGCCCGGCGCGGTTAAAGGCGCGCTCAAGCCCGGATTCCAGTTTTCGCCGTCATAGATTCTGGCGAAGCGGTAACGCCCGTTCTCAATCGTGTAATCCGCGCCCAGAAGCCCGCCCGTGTAGCGTGTCGGCTGCGGGATGTCGCCGCCGCCCGAGTTGTGATGCCCGACCGTCAAGTTGCCGAGCATTTCCTGAAACAGGTAATTCAAATCCGAACGCGTGGCGACCGCTTCCAGAAACGGGCGATAACGCTCTTCCATCATCCTGATGTTGACGCCGTGAAACGCCGGGTCGTAGAAAAAGTCGCGCTGGATGCGCCACGCTTCGCGATACATCTGCCGCCACTCGGCGCGCGGGTCTACGTAAACTTCCATTTCGCCGACATTTAGGACGCCCTCGCCGGGTTTAAGCGGCTGGACGGTCGAAGCGATTGTAAAACGCCCGCCCGCTTGCCCGAACAGCATTTTCTCGCCGTTCGCCGACACGTCGAACGCCGTCACGCCGTCGAGAACTTTTTCGGCTTTGCGCTTTTCCATATCGAAGCGGTGAACCGCGCCGCCGGTTTGCGGAGCGAGTCCCGTGCCCGTAGCGGGAATGCTTTCAATCAGGAAAAACGTTCCGGCTCTGCCCGTCACGATGCCCTGATAATCGCGCGCCGCAACGGGCAGCGCGACGATGCGCTGGTTGATTTTGTCCAAATCAATCGTCACGACGACCGGTTCGGGCTTTGCGCCCGGCTGGCGCGGCGTCGCCGGTTTCTGCTGTTCTTCGGTTTTTTCCTCGTCGCTTTCCGGCGCGAGCGGCGACGGGTCGGTCGCTTTCAGAACGATGGCGTAAACGCTGCGCG
>JALZHR010000309.1 GCA_030860665.1 Acidobacteriota bacterium | reverse complement strand
GTGGTCGACGTGCCCGATTGTCCCGATGTTCACGTGAGGCTTACTTCTGTCAAATTTCTCTTTGCTCATCTTTTACTTATCCTCTTGAACGATTAATGAATTGATAAAATAATTTTCTGGAGCCCAAGACGGGATTTGAACCCGTGACCTCATCCTTACCAAGGATGCGCTCTACCCCTGAGCTACTTGGGCTGAATTCTATTTAAAATTCAGATAAAAACTTTGGAGCGGGAGACGAGGCTCGAACTCGCGACCCTCAGCTTGGAAGGCTGATGCTCTACCAATTGAGCTACTCCCGCTCATCGAAAGGGTAAAGGCTGAAGGCGAAAGGCGAAACAATTCTACTTTAGCCTTTACCCTTTACCCTTTCGCCTTTCAATACTGGTGCAAGGGGCAGGATTTGATCCTGCGTAGGATGTTACTCCGCCGGGTTTACAGCCCGGTGCCATTAACCACTCGACCACCCTTGCATTTATTTAATGTTTGTCGAGCCTTGTTTGCCAGACATTTGAGTCGATAGCAAAATCAACATATTAACGAAGATTTCGCCAAGTTGCAAGCCGCGAAAGTCGTCTTTTCGGCGGCTCGAAAATTTCTCGTTTCAGTAATCTTAGAATACCAGTTTCCGGCTTGAGTTGTCACGAAACCAGGACAGACAAGCCGCCCAGGTTTTATTTATCTTTCCCTGAAGGACTCGCCCGGCTGTAATCCGGAATCCGGATTTCGCCCATTTATCGGGACAAGCCCTTGAGTGTCAATGATTTGCTAAATGAATTCATCTCCGAAAAATTTAAAGAAAGGGATTTTGCTAAAATACGCGGATTTTTCCGGCTCGAAATTCATAATTCAACACCGAAGCCTTCTTTCGTTCATCGTTCCGCGTTCATCATTCATCATTTTTCCGTTCCGTGTCGCTGTTGCTGCGGGCGCGCGGGTGAAATCGCTCGTAGGTTTTCCGCAGGTGATTGTCGGTGATGTGCGTGTAAATCTGCGTCGTCGAGATGTCGGCGTGTCCGAGCATTTGCTGGACGGAGCGAACGTCGGCGCGGTTTTGAATCAGGTGCGTGGCGAAGCTGTGACGCAAGGTGTGCGGCGAGATGTCTTCGCGCCCGATTTTTTCGCCGCACTCTTTGACCATTTTAAAAACGTCCTGCCGCGTAATCGGATTTCCCGCCGCCGAGACGAAAAGATTGCGGTTCTCGACGTTTTCCTTCCGGCGGCGCACGACCAGATAGCTTTTCAGCCATTCGACCGAGCTTTTGCCGATGGGAACGCGCCGCGTTTTGCTGCCCTTTCCCTTACAGGTCAGAATTCCGGCATCCAGCTCGACGTCGCCCAATTGCAGCGAGCAAAGCTCCGAAACGCGCAAGCCCGCGGCGTACATCGTTTCGAGAATCGCGCGATTGCGCAAGCCGATTTCGCCGGAAACGTCCGGCACGAGAAGCAGTTGCTCGATTTCCGCCTGATTCAGAAAATTCGGCAGATAAGAGCCTTTCTGCGGCGCGTCCAGATCTTCCGCCGGATTTTTGGCGATGTGACGGTCGAACAACAGAAATTTATAAAAACCGCGCAGCGCGCTGATGATTCGACTGACGGAAGTCGCCGACAAATTTTCGCGCGACAAATCAATCAGAAACTCGCGCAAATCCTGCCGGCTCAGGTTGATAATATTGAAGCCGTTTTTTTCCGACCACGTTTTCAGCTTCGCCAAATCTCTTTCGTAGCTTTCCAGAGAGTTTTTCGCCAAGCCCTTTTCGACCTGCAAATACGAAAGATATTCGCGCACGAGGTCGCGTTTTTTCGACGCGTCAGAAGTCATTTTCATAGCTTTGCGGGGCAGGCGGGCAACCGGCGGCGTCCAGCCTTTCGCCGTATTGTGCCATTTCCCGCCGCGCAAGCCAACGCGAAACGTTCCACGTGCGAAAATCGTTTTCGTTGTGCGCCTGCTCGAAACGCCGCGCCAGCTTATGTTTGACCGCGCATTGCTGCTCGAACTTCATTGACGGCATCGTTTCCAGCAGCGCGGGAACGGCGTCGTCGCTCAGATTCGCCACGTATTGCGAATCGAAGCTGCGTCCCTGCTGCATCAGCCGTACGTTTGTGCGAACGATAAATTCGTCCGGGTTAAAAACGTGCAAAGTTCCGACGATAAACAGCGCCAGCCACAGCGCGCCCCACGCAAACTGCTCGCGCGCGCCGCGCAAAACGGTCAAGCCGAACCAGATGAAAACCAGCGCCAGCCAAATCATAAACGCCATCGGGTAGAACCGCGCCTCGGTCAGTCCGTATCCGAGATTCCCGGCGTAAAGCAAAAGCCGCTGCGTCGCCGAAATCATTATAACGAACAGCAAAACAATCTGGATGCCCGCCAGCACGCGGTAGATTTTTTCGTTGACCGGCTTATCCTTTCGCAAAAGCCAGTGCGTCAAAAGCAGAATCGGCAAAACCAGCGCGGCGACCGCCACCAGCTCGCCGAAGCCGCGCCGCGCGTATTCGGCGAGCTTGAAATCCGGCGTGCTCTGCACCAAATCCATCCCGCCGAAAAGATACGGAATCTGCACGACGACAAAGCTTAAAAACAAAAGATTTATCAAACCCAGAACGATTCCCGTCTCGATTGCGCCGAGCGTCAGCGATTCCGGCAAAACCGAATTATTCAGGTCTCGCCAGTTCCAGTCTTCCTGCCGCTGCGGTTTCTTCGCTTCTTCTTTTTTCGCTTCTTCTTCTTTCGGCGCGGCGGGCTGGCTCGCGTCGTCCGTTTTTTCCGCCGTGACGCTGAGCGCCTGCGTTTTTATTTCGTTCTGCGTTTTTTCTTTGTCGTCATCGTAGTCGTCATAAGAAAATCCCATCAGAGAGCCGCGCAGATAGCCCGCGCTGCACCACGCAACGAATCCGGCGAGAAGAAAGTGCGAAAATAAGACGTCCGCGTTAATCTGGAAAGTTCTTTCCACGATTCCCTGAAAAACCGCGTCCGCCGCGACGAAAAGCGCGCCGAAAACGAACAAAATCGGCGCGGCAATCGCCAGCCCGCGAAAAACCGCAATCAGATGCTTTGTCCAGCCGGCACGCGGAATCGTTTTCCACTCGACGTCTTCCATCAAAAGATAAAACGGACCGAAGGCGGCGTTCAGCCCCGCCGCGCACGCCGCGTAAATATACTGAATCAAACCGGCAATCTGCGTTTTGATTTTCAGCGCGGGCAAAGTCAGAACGACCAGAATCGTAAAGATTGCCAGCGTGTTTAAAAGCTTGAGCTGAATGGCGTCGCGCCAGACGAACATCGCCGCGAAAAAAATCAAAGCGCCGTGCAAAGACGCGGTCTGAAAACTCCATAAGTCTTTTCTGCGCCGCAAAACCAGCGCCGACATCGTCGCGACCAGCGCGCCGATGAAAAGAAAAACATTCAAGCCCCACGGCGTCGCCCGCAGAAAGGCGTCGCCCAGGATTCCGAGTAAAACCGCCGCTTCGATAATCTCCAGACCCGTTTTTGTCCGCTCGTTCATTGACTTTGTAAACTCCCTTTAATTTGTGCTTTCGACTGCTAAAGATATTTTCGTTTTTTCGTCCTGCGCCGATAAATCGACGTCCGGGAAAGAGCCGCGCCCGAAAAAGACGTGCGCCGCAAATTTTTTCAAAAGCGGCAGGCGCAGGACGGCGAAACCGAATTCCAGCAGAAACTGGTTCGAGAACGCCGCTAAAATCCGGCGCATCCAGAGCCTCGACACGAACCGGGCGCGAAAAAGTTCCCCTGAAAATTTCAATAAAACCTGCGGATTTCCGGTTTCGAGCCTTTCCCGAATCAATTCCGCCGCCATTTTCGACAGGCGCAGGCAAGGGTCGAGACCGCCCGCCGTGAGCGGCGAAACCGCGCCCGAAGCGTCGCCGATAAGCAAGCCGCGCTCGCACGCGATGCGCTTTAAAACGCCGCCGACCGGAATTTTTCCGCCGCGTTTTTCCGAAATCCGCGCCGCTTGCAAATCGACGATTTTCCCGACGACTTTCGCCTTAAATTCTTCTAACGCTTCGCGCGGAATAAAGCCAGCGTGATAACCACCGACGCCGATGTGGACTTCCTCACCGTCGTTCGTCACCCAGGCAAGATAACCGGGCGCGAGCCGCGCGTCGAGAAAACAATGCAGAACCGGCTCGCCCTTTAAGGAAACATTCGTCCAGACCTCTTCGACGCCGACGATAAACTCGCGGTTTTCGTCCAGATTCAAATCTTTCGCCACGCGTGAATTCGCGCCGTCCGCGCCGACCAGAACTTTTGTTTTTACCGCGAACGATTCGCCGTTTTTTTCGAGATTGACGATTGTTTCGCCCGCGCCGGAATGCGTTTCGACTTTTCCGCGTTCCGCCCGCCCGCTGCCGCAACCGGTGCTGACTTTTTCGGCTGAAACGTAACGCGTTGAACTGGAAAACTCGACGCCGTTTTTTACGCATTCCTGCAAATAGCTTTCGTAAAGCAAGCCCATTTTTCCGACGCGAAATTCGTCGTGGCGGCTCGACAAATTCAGAGCCTTCAGGCGCGGCGAATAGAGCGCGACGCGGCGCACGGGTTTACCGAGCGTTTCAGGCGGAAAATTGAAATCTTCCAGCGTTTTGCGAACGAAAATTCCGGTCGTGTGAATGCCTTTGGTCAAATCGGTTTTGCGGTCGACGAGCAAAATTTTTGCGCCCTGCCGCTGTGAGGAAAGCAGCCTGGCGCATTGCAGTCCGGCTAAACCCGAGCCGACGATTACCACATCGTAATTTTTCATAATTTCCTGAGCCGCGAATTTTCAATTAGAAATTTGCCGTGACCGTGTTTTGTTCCAGATTAAACCGCGCCCGCTTGTGCAGAAGGCTGTCCTCGTCGCCGATTAAAACCGCTTCGATAACCCTGTTGACGCCGATGCCTTCGGCGACGTCGAGACGCGGATTTTTCACGTCCGCGGGCAAATCGAAAACGACTTCCCTTTCAAAGCCCGCGCCCGCCGGAATTTTCCGTTCAAACGGCGGCGCGGGATTTTCGACCGCTTCGACGCGCTCGTAACGCTTGCCGCCATCGTCAATCACATAAATCTCCGGCGCGCGTAAGCCGAGGGCGGCGCGGCGGGCGTTGCTGAAAACTCTTACCTTCACGATATAAAATTCGCCGCCCGCCGTTTTGTCGCCGATTGTTTTCGTTTTTCTCACGCCCGAAACGCTGGCGTGCAGGTGGCAGTCGAGATAAAAGCCGCAGAAGGCTTTCGGCTCGTTAAAACCGAGATTTTTTTCCTCACTCGCCAGCGAAAAACCGAGCAGCGTCACGGCGTAAATCGCAAGCCAGACCGCGACCGCGCCGGGCACGAAATTTCTCAGCCAAACCTGTTTCTTCCAGATTGCGAAAATGAACAAAATCGTTGCCAAGCCAAGCCCGCCGATTGTCAACAACAACATCAAAACGCCCATATTTCCTCCTTTATATATTGCCTTCAAATTCCGAATCCAATCGAAAATCGGCAATCTAAAATCGAAAATTTACTTCCCTTTCATCGCGTTTATCAGCGCTTCCATATGATTCAGATAACGATTCAGCGCCTCGCGTCCCGCGTCCGTGATTCGATATTCGGTCAGCGGAACGCGACCTTTAAAAGATTTTTCGCAGGCGACGTAACCGGCTTCTTCCAGCTTGCGCGCGTGGACGCTGATGTTGCCGTCGGTCGTCTGCAAAAGGTTTTTCAAATCGCTGAACGACATCGAATCGTTCGCCGCCAGCGCGCTGATAATGCCGAGCCGAAGCCGTTCGTGAATCAGCTTGTCAAGCTCGGTCGAAACGCTCTCCGCCGCTTTGTGAACCGCGTTCGGCGGCTTCGGCGTCGATTCTTCCGCCGCCGTCGCCGGTTCGTTTTCTTTTGCTAAAGCTAAATTTCCTTTTGTTCGCATAATTTTATCAGGCAGTTTTTTAAGTTCCGCGCCCTTTCCGCGCGCTTTCGCCTTTAGCCTCCGTATCTGCGCGCGATAACGATTCCGAAAACGATGTGCAGAACGCCGAAGCCCGCCAGCATCAGCCAGTTGCCGTATTCGGCGGGCAGCAGAAACGCGATTGCGCCGAGCGCGATAAAGCACCAGCCCATCACTGGAACGGCTTTCACCGAAAAAGCGCCGCCGGTCACGACCGCCGCGCCGTAAAGCAGCAGCCAGACCGGAATCATCGCTTCAAAATGCCCGAATCGCCACAGCCCGAGCGTCAGCACGACGCCGCAAATCAGGGGCGGCAGAAATCCGTTCGCAAATTTTCGCGCGGGCGCGCTCGTCAGCGGCAGCTTCGCGATTTTCGACTTTTGCCACATCGCGAAAACCCCGATGGCGAAAGCCAGCGCCGCCTCGCTCAGCCAGACCGAAAGCCAAGCCGCAACCGAAGCCTGATTAAAGGCAATCACGCTCGCCGCAATCGCCGTCAAGCCCATAAAAACTCCGCCGTAACCGGGAACTGCGGTGAAATGCGTCGAGCGTTCCATCGTTTCGCGGATAAACCGCAAATTGTCGAACGCGCGGTCGCCGATGTTTACCGGCTGTTTTGTTTCGCTTCCCGCTTCGCGCAGCGGCTGCATCTTCGCCATACGTTATGAATCTATATTAAGTTGTTTTGTCTGTCAAGAACTTTATAATGTAAAGCCCGAAACCGAAAAACGGAAAATGGAAAGTTTGAAGAATGCTGGCTTGCTCCAAAAGTGCTTAAATTTGACATTCTGCGCCAAAAGCATCGAAAGGCAGAAGCCCGCACGTCAGCAAGGGCGCTCTCTAAAGTGTCAAGGCTAAAGGAGAAAGGAGAAAGTAAAGCCAATTTCCGGACTTTCTCCTTTCTCC
>JALZHR010000296.1 GCA_030860665.1 Acidobacteriota bacterium | reverse complement strand
GTGAATGCGGAATGAAAAACGCGGAATGCGGAATTTCTGTTATTCAACGACCAATTCGCAGTTCGCGTTCCGCATTCCGCAATGTTTTCGCGCCCTTGCCCGACGCGCGGGCTTCCGCCTTCTTAATACAATGAAACAAAAAGTAAGAGTTGCCAGCGGGCAGGGTTTTTGGGGCGATTTACTGACCGCGCCGGTCGAGCAGGTGCGCGGCGGGCAGATTGATTACCTGATGCTCGATTATCTGGCGGAAGTGACGATGAGCATCGTCCAGAAGCAGAAACAGCGCGACCCGAAAGCCGGTTACGCGCGCGATTTCATCAGCCTGATGCGCGAGATTCTGCCCGACTGCGTCGAAAAAAATATCCGCGTCACGGCGAACGCGGGCGGCGTCAACGTTCCCGGCTGCGCCGAAGCCGTCCGCGAGGTCGCGCGCGAATTAGGTCTTTCCGGCAAATTCAAAATCGGCATCGTCACCGGCGACGACATTCTGCCGCGCCTCGACGAATTTCTCGAAAAAGGCGTCGAGATAACGAATATGGACACGGGCGAATCGCTGGCTTCGATTCGCGAAAAAGTGCAGTCGGCAAACGTCTATCTCGGCGCAAAGCCGCTGGTTGACGCTTTAAATCAGGGCGCGCAAATCGTTATCGGCGGTCGTCTGACCGACACGGGCTTGACGCTCGCGCCGCTGATGCACGAATTCGGCTGGACGTTTGAAGACTGGGACAGAATTGCGGCGGGCACGATTGCCGGGCACATTATCGAATGCGGCGCGCAGTGTTCGGGCGGAAACTGTCAATACGACTGGCGAAACATTCCCGATTTGGCGAACGTCGGCTTTCCGATTGTCGAGGCGTTTCCCGACGGCGAATTCATCGTCACGAAACACGAAAACACGGGCGGCGTCGTCAATATTCCGTCGATAAAAGAACAGCTTTTGTATGAAATGGGCGACCCGAAATCTTATATCACGCCCGACGTGGTCGCCGATTTTACCTCGATTCATTTGAAAGAAGACGGCGAAAATCGCGTTCGCGTTTACGGAATTCGCGGCAATCCGAACACGGAATTTTATAAGGTTTCCATCGCTTATTCGGCGGGCTGGAAAGCGGTCGGAACGCTCGTCTACGCTTACCCGGACGCTTACGAGAAAGCCAGAGCCGCCGATAAAATCCTGCGCGCGCGGCTCGAAAAGCTCAGCTTGAAATTCGACGTAATCCTGACGGAATTCGTCGGCGTCAACGCCACGCACGGGCATCTGGCGGGCGAGCCGTCGCCGGATATTCCCGAAGTCCAGCTGCGCTTCGGTGTGCGCGGGCAGAGCAAGGCGGACGTGGAAAGATTTACCAAAGAGCTTGCGCCGCTGATTCTGACCGGACCTCCGGCAGTCACGGGTTTCGCGGGCGGCAGACCGAAGGTCGAAGAAATTATGGCTTATTTCCCTGCCCTGATTCCGAAAACTCTGATTGAGACTAAAGTCGAAGTCATTACGGCATAAATTGAGAGATGAGCTTATATTTTTAATAGACGTTAAAAATTTGGAATCGCTATCTTGATAAACTAAAAAAGAGCGGCTGTTTAACCAATCGCTCTTTTTCGTTTGTCTTTATAAATTTTCAGGCAATCCGTTCAGGGATTTTTCGTCTCCGGCGAATCGGCGTCGCCGGATTTCACTTCCACGTCCGATTTGGTGAATTTCGTGTATTCAAACGTCGCGACGGTGTCTTTGACTGCGATAAACTGTTCGTCCTTGCGTCTGATTTCGTAATAGGTCAGCGTGATTTTTTTCGGCGTGACGAAGCCGAGCTCGTTTTTCTGGTATTCAAATTCGGTTCTGAAAACGACTGTCGGGCGACCGTCGAGTTGAATCGTCTGCTCGCGTTCCTCGCGCAATACTTCAAACGTTTCCGCATCAATCCACAGTTTCCCGCGCAGGAGCGGATTCGCCGGTTCTTTTATCTGTTTCGGCAATTCTACCTCGTAATTGATATAAAGTTTGCCGGTATCTGTCGGGCGCTCGTTAAATAAAAGATACGGGCTTTTCGCTTTCTGCAGGTAGGTTATGGCGTAAACTTTTCTGCCGTTTAAAGTTTCCTGACCGCCGAGGCGAAAATCCAGCGCGGGACGAATATGCGCGGCGAGAACCGGCGATTGATTAAGCGTAAAACCGGAAATATTCAGGGTTTTGTCATAACGCGTGCTCTCTACGAGAATTTTTTCGAGTTCCGCCTCGGGACTGGTCGATTTCAGAACGTCCTCGAAAAAATCTTCGGCTCGCTTGTTGCTGTCGCCGACGGCTTTGCCGTCAACTTTTACGACGTTGCGGTATTCGGTTGTCCAATTTTCATTTTTGGTCGATTGATAAACGAGGAAATTCGATTCGACCGTGCGGCGTTTTTTCGCCTCGCCGTCGCGGTTGTATTCCTCGAAAGTTTTCGTTTCTTCCGCCAGCAGGCTGTTGAAAGCCTGCCGGTAATTCTGCGTCTGCCGCTCGGCTTCGGTCAGAATTATTTCCAGAGTGACGGGCGTCGGCTGCGGCGTCGGCGAAGGCATCTCTAAAGGTTTTTTATTAAACAGTGCGCCTTCCGGCGTGGCGGTCGGTGTCGGTTTCGGCGTCGGAGTCTTTGTCGTAACGGTTCTTTGCGCGAAGGCGAAGGTCGAAATAAAGATTGTCAAAACCGCGATAAAAAATAATTTCCCGTTCATAAATTTCCTCCGAAAAAATGTTAACCTGTTTTATTATTCAAACATATTTATAACGGTCGAGTCACTATTTTTTATGAGCACAAAGCCCGAAGTCTGGATGCGCAAAACCTCAAAAACGGTTGCCGATTGCCGCGTTTTCCGCGTCCGCGAAGATTTCTGCGAGCGCGAATCGGATAAATTGGAACACTCGTTTTTCGTCATCGAAAATCCCGATTGGGTCAACGTCATCGCGCTCGACGCACTAAATCAAGTCGTTTTAATCGAACAATTCCGCTACGGGACGGAAGAAATCGTTTTAGAGATTCCCGGCGGCATCATCGACGCGGGCGAAGCGCCCGAAACAGCCGCGCGCCGCGAATTGCTGGAAGAAACCGGCTACGCGTCCGACGAATTTATTTATCTCGGCAAATCGCGCCCGAACCCGGCGATTCAGAACAACTGGATTTATCATTTCGCCGCCTTAAACTGCCGGAAAATTCAGGAAACCGCTTTTGACGAGCACGAAAGCGTGGTGGCGCAGCTCGTTTCGCTCGACGAAATTCCGCGTTTAATCGAAAGCGAGCAAATCACGCATTCGCTTGTTTTGGCGGCTTTCTATAAACTAATGTTGAAGGGTAGTTTTGGAAGACGGTGATAGTTATGAAACGATTGGCTGATTTTGCATTAATTATCTTTTCCCTTCTTTCGCTGCTGAACGCTGCCGCTACGGCGGCGCGCGCGGAAATTTACACTTCGCCGGACGGTCACCGTTTTGAGGTGAACCTGATTCCGGACAAACCCGAGATAATAGTCGGCGAGCCGATTTACCTTTCTTTTGAAGTCAAAAATCTTTCCGACGTGGATTTGGGCATTCTCGACGGCGGCGATTACCGCAACCGGCTCGGCAGACCTCTGAGCTTTTCGATAAAAGCCGTCAGGGACGACGGCTCGGAAGTGCCTGTGCCGGAAATAAATATTTCGATGGGCGGCTTGATTAGCTACCGGAAAGCGCCCAAAAACGGAAAACACACCTTCCGCCTGTTCCTGCCGCTGTGGGCGCCTTTTACGGAGCCGGGAAATTATAAAATAAGCTGCCGTAAAAATCTAAAAATTAACGATTACCGGAAGGCGGATTTTTCCGGCGACACGTTTGAGAAAATGTGGTCGGGCGGCGTTCCGGTAAATCTCGAAACCGCGCTGAAGGTGCTGCCGAAAGATTATGAGAAAATGGGAAAGGTCATAAAATTTCGGGAAGCGCAGCTCAAATCGTCGGACACGGACGAAGCCGTCAAGGCTTTAATTTTTATCGAAGATAAAAGAATCATCGACCCGTTAATCAGCGTTTCCGGCTTCAACTCCGCCGCGCTCCTGAGACTGGCTCACTTTGACGACGAGAAAGCCTTTCAGGCGATTACTGCTCAATTATATAGTAACGACCGTCCTATTCGATTCAGCGCCGTCGAAGCCCTGTCGGACAGCCGCCATCCGAGAGCCGCCGAATATATTCTGAAAATGAAGGACGACGAAGACAAGATGGTCAGGCTTCGCGTGATGCAGTTTTTAGGCAAAACCGGCACGCCGGAGACGCTCAAACTTCTCCGTGAAATGCTGCTGGAAGAAAGAAATAAAGAGTGGGAGCGATACGTCAAACAATATTTGGAGAAAGAAAAAGAATAAATGAAAGTTGAATTGCTAAAACTGGCGCACGCGCGCTCCGGCGACAAAGGCGACACGGCAAACGTCGGCGTGATTGCTTTGAAAGACGAATTCTACCCGCTGCTCGTCCGCGAAGTGACGGCGGAGAAGGTCAAAGCGCATTTCGGCGCGATGGTCAAAGGCGAGGTAGAGCGTTTCGAGCTGCCGAATCTGAACGCCTTGAATTTTCTTCTGCACGAATCTCTGGGCGGCGGCGGAACTTTGTCGCTGATGACCGACGCGCAGGGCAAGACTTTTTCGACCGCGCTTTTGCGGATGAAAATCGACGTTTCCGACGCCGAAGCGAAAGATTGGGGTTTATTATGAACAACGATTACGAGAATAAATTTGATTTCGGCTACGCGCAAATCGGCGGCGTTCGCCTGCATTACGCCAAAGCGGGCGAGGGCGAGCGGCTCGTCATCCTGCTGCACGGATTTCCCGAATGCTGGTATTCGTGGCGGCATCAGCTCGCGGCTCTAAGTGATGAATACACCGTAGTTGCGCCGGATTTGCGCGGCTACAATCTGAGCGAAAAGCCGACGAAGGTTTCCGACTACGACATCGAAAAGCTGGCTGACGACGTAATCGGTCTGATTCATCATTTCGGGCGCGAACAGGCGGCGGTTATCGGTCACGACTGGGGCGCAGGGATTATGTGGTCGCTGGCGGCGAATCATCCCGAATATCTCTGGAAGGCGGGCTCACTGCAAGTGCCGCCCGCTTCAGTTATGCGCAAAAACTTTTCGCTGCGCCAGCTCCTGGCAAGCTGGTATATGTTCTTTTTCCAGCTTCCCTTTCTGCCCGAAAAACTGCTGAAAGCGCGCGACTTCGCCCTGCTGGAAAACGCTCTGAAAAATACCACGGTCGAAAACGGCGTTTTTACCGACGAGGACATCGCCGTTTACAAAAAAGCGTGGAACGAGCCTTTCGCCCTGACGGCGATGATTAATTATTATCGCGCCAACGTTCCGAAACGCTTTTTCTACAAGCCGGAAACCGACTCAAAAATCAAAGTCCCGACGGTTTTTATTTACGGCGAACAGGACCAGGCTCTTTTGCCCGAAACCGTGCGCGGCATCGGCGAGGTGATGGACGCGCCGTTCGAGGAATTTCACATTCCGACCAGCGCGCACTGGGTTCAACAGGAAGCCGCCGACGCCGTCACGGAAATCCTGCGCGAGTTTCTCGCCGCCCCAGCGCAATAGCTTTTTTAGTATTTATAGATTATAAAATAAAATTGCTATGCGAAAACTTTTCCCGGCGGTCTCGCCACTAATACTTTTGATGCTGCTGCTGTTTTTCTGCGGATTAACGCCGGGCGTTCAGGCACAGAACGCCGTCAGCCTCAATGTCAGGGGCATCGGCATCGGAGCGACTTATCCGCAAGTTACCCGCCGGTTCGGCAAACCGATGTCGAGCAGCGAGGGCGGCGAAAACCCGTGCGGCGGCAAAAAGCTCGTGCTGCGCTACCCGGGACTGGTTTTCACGCTCGACGGAGAAACGAGCCTGCGTTACTTTACAGTCGTCGCGATTGAAGTCACCTCGCCGAAATATCCGGTTGCGTCGACAATCGGCGTCGGCGCGAGCCTCGCAAAAGTGCGTTCCAAGCTGGGTCGAAAGAACGAGTTGACGAAAGAAGCGGGCGGTCAAAAACTTTCATATCCTGTCAGGGACGGTTTCGCCGATTTCCATTTTCGGAAAAACAAACTTGTCAAAACGGTCTGGGAAATGAATCTTTGCTGACCCGAGCAGCAACCGCCGCCGGATGCCCGCAAAATTAAAACCCGCGCTGACGGTATTAGCAACTTTCCCAAAGTTTCTTTACAATAATTCAGCTTTGTTTCCAAATCCGCGTAATTTCAGGAGTCCGCTTATGCGAAATTCATTTCTCGGAGTTTTCTGCGCCTGCCTGCTGGCTTTTTCCGTCGCCGCGCAATCTACAGCGCCGAACGAAAAGATGTTACTCGGCTTTTCCGCCGCAGCGTCCGTTCGGCAAGCCGCACTGGAACAAAGATTCGATTCCATTTTAAGACGCGAGAACCTGCGCGATTGGATGAAGCGAATGTCCGCGCGCCCGCATCACGTCGGCTCGCCTTACGCAAAGGAAAACGCGGAATTTATGGCTTCGCTGTTCAAATCGTGGGGCTACGAGACGCGGATTGAGCAATTCGACGTGCTGTTTCCGACGCCGAAAACGCGGCTGCTCGAAATGACCGCGCCTGAAAAGTTTACGGCGAAACTCTTCGAGCCGGGATTAAAGGAAGACGCAACCTCGAACCAGCAAAGCGAGCAATTGCCGACCTATAACGCTTATTCGATTGACGGCAACGTGACGGGCGACCTCGTCTACGTCAATTACGGCGTTCCCGCCGATTACGAGGAACTGGAAAAACGCGGCATCGACGTTCGCGGAAAAATCGTCATCGCCCGCTACGGCGGCTCGTGGCGCGGCATCAAGCCGAAAGTCGCCGCCGAACGAGGCGCAATCGGCTGTCTGATTTATTCCGACCCGCGCGACGACGGCTATTTTCAGGGCGACGTTTACCCGAAAGGCGCGTGGCGCAACGAACACGGAGCGCAGCGCGGCTCGGTAGCCGATATGCCGCTTTTTCCCGGCGACCCGCTGACGCCCGGCGTCGGCTCGACCAAAGACGCGAAACGGCTTGACCGGAAAGACGCGCCGACCCTGACTAAAATTCCCGTTTTGCCGATTTCTTACGGTGACGCTTTGCCTCTGTTGAGAAATCTGGGCGGCGCGGTCGTCCCGCAAAGCTGGCGCGGCGCGCTGCCGGTTACCTATCATTTCGGCGGCACGGGCGCGCTGAAGGTTCGTCTGAAACTGGAATTTAACTGGGACATCAAGCCCGCTTACAACGTCATCGCCAGAATGCGCGGCGCTGAATTTCCGGACCAGTGGATTCTGCGCGGCAACCACCACGACGCGTGGGTGAACGGCGCGGACGACCCCGTTAGCGGAATGGTTTCGCTGATGGAAGAAGCGCGCGCCGTCGGCGAGCTGACGAAAACCGGCTGGAAACCGAAGCGGACGATTATCTACGCCGCGTGGGACGCGGAAGAGCCGGGGCTTTTAGGCTCGACCGAATGGGCTGAACTTCACGCGGACGAGCTGCGGCAGAAGGCGGTCGTCTACATCAATTCCGATTCCAACGGGCGCGGATTTTTAGGCGTCGGCGGCTCGCACACGCTCGAAAAATTAGCCAATGAAATCGCCCGGGACGTTCCCGACCCGCAGACGAAAATTTCGGTCTGGCAGCGTCTGCGCGCTTTGCAGGCGGTGAACGGCTCGCCAGCTTCGCGCCGCGAAGTGCTGGAAAGAAGCGATTTGCGGATTTACGCTCTCGGCTCAGGCTCGGATTACACGCCGTTTTTGCAGCATCTCGGCATCGCTTCGTTCAACATCGGCTTCGGCGGCGAGGACGGCGGCGGCTCGTATCACTCGATTTACGATTCGTTCGACCATTTCACTCGCTTCGGCGACCCGAATTTCGATTACGGCGTCGCGCTGGCGAAAGTTTGCGGGCGCGCGACGCTGCGCTTCGCCAACGCCGAAGTTCTGCCGTTTGAATTTACGAATTTTGCCGATACGGTTTCGACTTATATCAAAGAAGTGACGGCGCTCGCCGACAATCTGCGGGAAGAAACCAGAATGACGAACCGGATGATTTCCGACGGGATGATTGCCGTTGTGCAAGACCCGACGGAAACCTTCGTCGCCCCGAAGCCGAAAACGGACGTTCCGTTTTTGAATTTCGCGCCTCTGCAAAACGCGCTCGTCAAGCTTCAGGAAAGCGCGAGAAATTATCAGGCGGCGTCGAAAAACAAACAATTGTCGCCAGCCGCGCAAAAATCTCTGGGCGAAATCCTGTATCGAACCGAGCGCGCGTTGACGCGCAGCGAAGGCTTGCCGCGCCGCTCGTGGTTCAAACATCAGATTTACGCGCCCGGATTTTACACCGGCTACGGCGTCAAAACCTTGCCCGCCGTTCGCGAAGCCATCGAACAGCGCGACTGGAAGGAAACCGCCGAGCAAATCGAAATCACGGCGCGAACAATCGAAAATTTTGCGGCGGAGATTGATAAGGCGACCGGTTTGCTTCGCTGAAAGCCAATTCTAAATTCTAAATTATTAACTCAAAATTTGTTTGAACAAGGAATTCGTTTCAATTGAAACCGCTCGCGCCGAGCTTTTTAAATTATTGACTTCAATCGTTAAAACGTCGAAAGAAAATGAGTGAAATCTTAATCAACCAGGAAAATTCGATTTGTTACCTGACTTTAAATCGTCCCGAAAAGCGAAACGCTCTGAACGATGCGCTGGTAAACTCGCTCAAAGACGCTCTGCGCGAAGCGGATAAAACGGACGAATTGCGCGCGATTGTCATCCGGGGCGCGGGCAAAGATTTCTGTTCAGGCGCGGATTTATCGGCTTTGCAGAAAATTTCGGAAAGCAACGTGCTGGAAAACTGGGACGACGCGCGCAATCTGATGGAGCTTTTCGCTTTGATTAGAAGGGTGAAAATTCCGGTCGTCGCCGCGGTTCAGGGACGCGCGCTGGCGGGCGGCTGCGGGCTGGCGACCGCCTGCGATCTGGTTCTGGCGGGCGCGTCGGCGCGGTTCGGTTACCCGGAAGTAAAAATCGGTTTCGTTCCGGCGATGGTGATGGCTATTTTGCGCCGCAACGTTTCGGAAAAGCGGGCTTTCGAGCTGGCGACGCAGGGTTTTGAATTCGACGCCGAAACCGCCCGCGAATTTGGTCTGGTAAATCGAGTTTTTGCGGACGAGAGCTTTGATGACGACCTGAAAAATTACGTTTCGGCTTACGAAAAAGTCTCGCGCTCGGCGGTCGTTTTGTCGAAGCGGCTGCTCTATCAAATGGACGGCTTGACGTTTGAATCGGCGCTCGAATCGGGCGTGGACGTTAACACGATCGCCCGCCTGACGGACGATTGCCAGAACGGAATTGCGAGATTTTTAAACAAAGATAAATAACGTTGTATTGACTTGATACGATTCCAGTATCACAAATTTACGCTGCGGCTCTTTTATTCCGGCTAGTCCGGCTTTCGGCAATCTTTCCCTGTCGCTTTAATTTATTTAATTTCAATCACTTATAATCCGGCTTAAGAATTAATAAATTGTGGAACACGCTTTGCCATAACCTTAGGCATAACCGATTTCGAGCAGGCGAGGGTGGGCAAAATTATGGCGACGGCAATTGTCAGGCTGGATAAATCTCCACGTATCAAAGGCTTTCCGAAAAGCCGAAAAAACGCATTCAAAAAAGCTGCGCCCGCCGCAATAGTTGCCGATAACCGAAGAAGCGCTTTTAAAAAATGGTTTTTCAATCTTAGTTTTGCGGCTCTTTTCTTTACGGCGCTGGCGGCAACCGGCTTTTATTATTTTTACTCGCAGGCGGCGGCGGCGGTCGAGCAGCGAATCAGGCTCGGTTTCTGGCAGACACGCTCCGGCATCTACGCTGCGCCGCACGTTTTGAGAATCGGGCAAAAAATCAAAACCGAAGAACTCGTCGCAATCCTGCGCCATTCCGGCTACGTCGAAGGCGAAAATCGAAACATCTGGAACGGCAATTTTACCGTCAAAGGCGATACCGTCGCGATTCAGACCAATCATCCGGCGGGCGAGCAGCCCGAAATTATCAGCGTGGAAATCGCGCAGGGCAGAATCGCCAAAATCAAAAACGGAAACAACCCGATTGAAGCCCACGAATTGCAGCCCGAGATGATTTCGGGCAAATCCGAAGCCCGCCGCGATTCAATCAACCCTCTGAAATTCGAGCAGATTCCCGAAATTCTGCGAAACGCGATTATCGTCACCGAAGACCGGCGATTTTTTGAACACGGCGGCGTCGACCCGCGCGGCGTCTTTCGCGCTTTTTACCGGAATGTGTCCGGCAATGAAATCAAACAGGGCGGCTCGACCATCACGCAGCAATTTGTCAAAAACGTTTTTCTGACGAATGAAAAGAGCTTCGGGCGCAAGTTTTCCGAGGCTTTTCTGGCGCTGGCGCTGGAGAAAAATTTGTCGAAAGAAGATATTTTCGCGCTTTACTGCAACGAGATTTATCTGGGGCAATACGGCGCAATCGGCATTCACGGCGTCGAGCAGGCGAGCCGCGGCTATTTCGGCAAAAAGATAGAAAATCTGAGCGTGGCGGAAGCGGCGCTGCTCGCGGCAATGATAAAAAGCCCGCATAAATACTCGCCCGCTCATAATTACGAAGCCGCCAAAGAACGCCGCAACCTGGTCATTCAGAAACTACTCGAAGAAGGATTGATTTTGCAGGCGGACGCCGAAAAAGCGAAAGCCGAAGAAATCGTTTTAGCCGCGCCGCCGAAACGCGACAAATCGGCTGCGCCGTATTTCGTCGATGCCGTTCTCAGGGAAATTTCCGACGACCGGCTGCCCGAATCGAATCTGCGGATTTACACGACGATTGACCCGCAATTGCAGGAAATGGCGGAAAACTCCATCAATAAAGAGCTTGCCAAACTCGATAAAGCTTTTGCTAAAAAAGGCGCAACTCCGCAAGCCGCGCTCGTCGCCATCAACCCGAAGAACGGTCACGTTCTGGCGATGGTCGGCGGGCGCGACTATGCCGCCTCACAGCTTAACCGCGCGACCGAAGCACGCCGCCAGCCGGGCTCGACCTTTAAGCCGTTCGTCTACGCGACGGCTCTGGAACAGGGAAAATTGCCGACCAGCATCGTCGACGACCGCCCGACGGCTTTTGCCGTCGACCGCAAGCCTTATCAGCCGGCAAATTACGGGAATTCCTACGCGATGCACGAGATTACCCTGAAAACCGCGCTGGCGAAATCTTCAAACGTCGCGGCGGTCGAAACCGCGCTCGAAAGCGGTCTGCATAAAGTCGCCGCGACCGCCGAAAAATTCGGGATGAAACGCCCGGAAGCGTATCCTTCGATGGCGCTCGGAACGGAAGAAGTCACGCCGCTCGAGCTTGCCGCCGCCTATGCCGCTTTTGCCAACGACGGTAAACGCGTCGACCCGGTTTTCGTTTCGCAAATCGTTTCGGGCGAAGGCAATCTGGTTTATAAAAACGCGGACAAAGACGAGCAGGTCGTCAGCCCGCAAACGGCTTATATGATTACCGATATGCTTTCAGCGGTCGTCGAGCGCGGAACGGCGCGGGCGGCGAAAGGCGCGCTCGGAAAAGACGTCGCCTTTGTCGGCAAAACCGGCAGCTCGAAAGACGGCTGGTTCGTCGGCTACACGCCGAACCTGGTTTGCGTGGTCTGGATCGGCTTTGACGACACCGAAGACATAGGCTTTACGGGCGGCGAAATCGCGCTTCCGGTCTGGGTCGATTTTATGAAAAAGGCGACCGAAGCGCGCCCGGAATTCGGCGGAAGCTCGTTTTCGATGCCGAAGGGCTTGGTCGAAGTGACGATTGACCCGGAAACCGGAATGCTCGCCGACGAATATTGCCCGCAGCGCGAAAAAGTCGTCCTGCCGTCGAAATCTTTTTCAAATCTGGAATGCCTGCGCCATCAGCCGAAGCCCGACGTATTGTATGCCGCTCAAACTCCGGCTGGCGTCGAAACGTTCGCGCCGGAAGATTACGAGACGATTCAGATTGAAATCGAAACGAGAAAAGAACCGCCAGCCGCCGAGCAATACAAATCAATCAACGGCGTTCCGGTCACGCGCGGCTTGAAAAAGGAGAAAATCAAAATCGAGAGCAGAGACGACTTCGACTCGGATGAGGAAATCCGTGACTCGGCGGCTGAAGAAAGCAACGATTCGAGAAAACCGCAAAGAACGACTGTCCGCGGCGCGGACGGAAAATGACATTCAGCCAGGACACCGGCGAAAAGCAAATGAGGTGTGTTTATCGTCGTCCTAATTCGCGTTTTTTTCAAAAAAAAGATTGCGGGACGGGACGACGCGAAACTTTGCGAAGGATGTAGGTTTTCCCTGTTTCCTCGTCCGAAAATAATTATATATTCCTGCCGCCGCCGGTTTTATTTCTCAGTTTTCTCAATTATCAAAAAAAAATTCAATATTTCGGATTACGCGCGCGGCTTCCGGCTGAGTTTTTTTTAATAACATCAATTATTTAATCATTTCCGGGGTCGGGAATATTAATTGCCTAGAACTTCCTGAAAATTTTCCCCAACACGCAATACAGCAGTTTCACTTTAATCGGGTATAAAAAGGAGATTTCGTTATGAAACCAAAAATTTCGCTACTCAGCTTTTTTTGGGTAGGCGTGCTGTTTTTCACACTTTCCGTTGCGGCATCGGCGCAGGTCACAACCGCCGACATAACGGGAACCGTTACGGACGCGACAGGAAAAGTCGTCGCGGGAGCGACCGTGACGATAACTAACGCGGGAACCGGCGCGGCGCGCACGGTCGTTACCAATGAATCGGGCGAATATACGATAACCGAGCTTTCGCCCGGAATGTACAGCGT
>JALZHR010000294.1 GCA_030860665.1 Acidobacteriota bacterium | reverse complement strand
GTATAAGCGTTGCCCGCCGCGTCGACAGCGATGCCTTCGCCCGCGCCGCCGAGATACGTCGAATAGAGCAGAGCGCTGCCGGTCGGATTAAATTTGGCGACAAAGGTCAGAAGGCTTCCGTCCGGGTTATTGACGGTCGGGCGATAAGAGCCGGGCGTCGTCGGGAAGGCGGGCGGCTCGGCGTAGCCCGTCACGTAGGAATTTCCCGCCGCGTCGACCGCGATTCCGCTGCTGATTTCGTATTCGCTGCTTCCCAGATAAGTCGCGTAAGCCAGCACCGGGTCGATGACGAGATTTTTAGAAACGTCGTATTCGCCGATCTCGAAGCCGACTTCGGTTTCATTCTTCAGAACGTATTTTCCCGCGATTTCCGTCCGCTCGCCGCTGCCGGTTTCCTGGTAAATAAAGGGTTTGTGCTGGCGCATCGCGCCGCCGTCAAGCTCCAGAATCAAATCGCCTTCGGCGCTGATTTCGAGCTTCTTCGCGCCTTCAAATTTAAGCGCAATCCGCTTCGGGTCGGCGCGCGGCGCGACGACGAAATCATATTCCAACTGTTTTCCGTTGCCGTAATAAACCAAATCGACGCCGCGATAAATTTCCGCGTAGCGGACTTTCGCGAAATTCGGCAAGTCGCGCAGCCATTTACCCTCGTCTTCGCCGAGCAGGTAATTGGTTCTGGTGATTTGCTCGTCCTGCCCTTCGATTCGGGACGGGCGATTGCTGCCGACCGTCGTCATCCGTAAAACGGCGTCGGCGATTTTATCAGACGATTCTCTGTCCCGGCTCTCCGATTCGGCGCCGGACGAATCGCGCGCGCCCGCCCGCCGCCGCTGCTGTAAAGACATCACCGCCGCCGTTTCGGTCAGAAACAGCGTGTAGCCCGGCGCGCGCGACAGGTATTTAACGCTTTCGTCCGTCTGCCCCTGGTTTTCCTCAAAAAGCAGCGGCAATTTGCCGAAATTTTCGTTGGCGGATTGTGCGGCGGCATCCGAATCACTCCTAACCGCTGACATCCGGTTTTGTCTGAAATCATCGTTTCCGCCCGCTAATTTGTCAGGCGCGTGGAAAATACCCGCCATTAAAATCATTACCGCGCCGAAAACAAAAACCGCCGATAAATATCGCTTCATAATACGCCTCCCTTTGTTCGATACACTGAAAAACAAACTATTGCCGCTGCATTAATTTCCCATAACCAAGACTCTCTGATTAGGCAATCAAAGAGTCCTCGTTTCAAATCCTGCTAGGGCAGATTAGCCAGCGGAACGGGCACATCGTTCGCCAGACCGAATTGGATTCCGGCAAATCCGCTTGCGCTCCTCTGCAAATACCACGTTCCGTCACGATAAACGCCGAAATCGGCTTTGCCGTCGCCGTCATAATCCGCCGGAACGGGCTTATCGGAAGCAACGCCGAATTGAATTCCGGCAAATCCCGCCTGGCTTCTCTGCAGATACCACGTGCCGTCTCGATAAACCGCGAAATCGGCTTTGCCGTCGCCGTCGTAATCGCCGACGGTCGGTCTGTCCGAGGCGATGCCGAATTGCACGGCGCGGAATCCGTCGCGGCTTTGCAAAACATACCACGTGCCGCCGCGATAAACCGCCAAATCGGTTTTCCCGTCTCCGTCGAAATCTGCCGCGACAGGCTTATCGCCGTTTGCTCCGAATTGCACGGCGCGGAATCCGGTAGTCGATTGCAGCAGATACCAGGTGCCGTCGTTCGGTCTAAACACGGCTAAATCGTCTTTGCCGTCGCCGTCGAAATCTCCGGTCTGCGGGATGTCGCTCGCCACGCCGAATTGAATACCCGTAAATCCTGCCGTCGTACGCTGCAAATACCACGTTCCGCCGCGATATACGCCCAAATCCGTTTTGCCGTCACCGTCGTAATCCGCCGGAACAATCTTATCGGTCGAGATGCCGAATTGAGCGCCGACGAATCCCGCCGTGCTTTGCTGGATATACCACGTTCCGGCGCGATAAACCGAAACGTCGGCTTTGCCGTCACCGTCGAAATCGAAACGCGTTCTGGCGTTTGCAGCCGTGCCGACGGTTATCGTCACCGGCGCTGAAACGGTCGCCGCGCCCGCGTCGTCAAAGGCTTTCGCCGTCAGCGTGTAGGTGCGGTTCGGCTGAATTCCCGTCCAGAGAATCGCGAACGGCTGGCTGGTCGACGTGCCGATTAAATTGCCGTCGGCGTAGAATTCGACTTTCACCACCGCGCCGTCCGCGTCGAGCGCCGAAGCATTTATCGTCAGCGCGCTCGATTCGGGCAGATTTTGATTGGCGGTCGGGCTGGTAATCTGCACGCTCGGCGGCTGATTCTGCGCGCTGACCGGATTCAGCAGAAAAGCGCGTCTCTGGTCGTTAAACGTGCCTCTGCCGACGATTTGCCCGTTGTTATTGATGCCGAAAGCCTCGTTTAAAATCCAGCCGGAATTCTGCGAAATCATCGTGTTCAGATTTCGCATCACGCCGCCTTCGTAGATAAACGCGCGGTAATCATTGCCGAACAGGGTTAGTCTTAAAGAGCCAACCACTTTGCCGGAATTGTTGATGTCGTAGGCGTAGCTTTGCGCCGCGCCGAGCGTGCCCAAATCCTGCATCGCGCCGTTTTGATAGAGAAACGCGTGCTGCGTGCCGTTCTCGGTCGTATAGCTGGACGAACCGACAATCTGGTCGTTGTCGTTAATGGCGTTGGCGTTGCTGTCGCTGCCGCCCAGCGTTCCGAGCGAGGCAAACGCGCCGTTTTGATAAATTACGGCTCGCGGTCCGCCGTTCTGACCGTCCTGATAGCCATATCCGACGATTTTTCCGGCGGCGTTTATCCCGCGCCCGTAACTGTAATAACCGTTCAGGACGCCCAAATCCTGCATCGTGCCGTTCTGGTAGAGAAACGCGTGATTCGATGCCGTATCGATTTCCGCCGAGCCTGTAATTTGCCCGTTATTATTGATGCCGAAAGCATAGCTGCGCTGCCCGCCGAGCGTTCCCAAGTTTTGCAGCGCCCCCCCGCTATACAGAAACGCCTGCTCTCGCCCGGCGGCGTTTTTCGCCCACCCGACTATCTGTCCGGCGTTGTTGATGTCGTAGGCGACGCTCTCCGCGCCGCCGAAAGTTCCCAAATCCTGCATCGCGCCGTTCGTATAAAGAAACGCGCGTTTCTGCTGCGCGGAGTTGAAGGTGTAGCCGACGATTTGACCGCTGTCGTTGATGGCGCGCGCTTCGCTTTCCGTGCCGCCGAGCGTTCCCAGATTCGTCACCGCAAAAGTGGTCGGCGGCGGGTTGTCGTCCAGATATAAAACCGCGTCGGCGGTGCTTTGCTGCGCTCCGTTCGTCGCGCTTATCGTAAAGCGATATATACCTTCCGGCGTTCCCGCACTGGTCGCTAAAGTCAGAACGGACGTGCCGTTTCCGTTGGTTATCGTCGGCGGATTGAAAGTCGCGGTGACGCCGTCCGGCAATCCGTCCACGCTCAAAACCACTTCCTGGTTAAAATTATTCTGCGCGTTGACGTGGACGGTAAAAGTCGTCGCCGCGCCCGGCGCAATCGTCCGCGAAAAAGGCGTAATCGAAACGTTGAAATCGCGGTCGAACGGGAATCTTCTCAGCTTGACGCGAAAGGCGGCGAACGGCGCGCGGTCTTCAAATTTGGCGAAGCCGAAAACGGTCGTGCCGTTATGCGCTTCGACGGCGGGCATTTCTTCGGGTAAAGAAGACGCGGCGACGGGAAAACCGCCGGGCGTGATAATCGCGCCGTCCAGCCCGACCAAAGTCGCGTAAATGTCGGCGGGCGGCAAGGTCGCGCGGTTTCGCGGGTCGCCGTAAGCGACGACGAAACGGGCTCCGTCCCAGGCGGCTTTCGGCGCGAAAAGCGGGCTTTGCGTGTCGGCAATCACGCTGCTTCCGGCGGGAAACGTGCCGTCAGCCAGCATTCGCCGCCCGATGATGTTGCCGCCGTCCATCCACACAATCAACGCCATGTTTCCGGCAACCGCGAAGTCCGGCGCGTCGCCGAAAGAGCCGATGCCGATTTCGCCCGTCGCCGCCGTTCCGTCCGGGTTGACGAAGGCGGAGGTGATTGACGAATTCGGGTTGTCGTGCGAGATGTCCGATTCCCAGACGACGAGCCAGCGCGAGCCGAAAGCCCGAACGCGCGGGCGCACGTCGAAATTATTTCCTATCCGCACGGGCGCGCCCTGAACCGTTCCGCCGCCGTCGACGCGGACGGCTTGCGCGAAGCGAATGTGATTCGTCGGCTCGTAAGTATCGACGACCAGAAACTGCGAGCCGAGCGCGGCGACGTCCGGCATATTGCCCGGCATAATCGCAAAGGCTTCGCCGAGCGGCGCGCCGTCAGCCGCGACGCGTCGCCCGAAAATCTGCGTGCCGAGCTCCCAGACGACCAAATAAACCGCGCCGTTCCACGCGACCGACGGGTTTATAATAGCTTCCGAACCGGAAACGACTAAAGTC